>NZ_BAAAHE010000001.1:9254-134281 GCF_039525035.1 Sporichthya brevicatena | reverse complement strand
CCGCTCCGGCGGCCGCGTCCGGGGGGATCGACATCGTCACGGTCCGGCGGATGTGGCCGGAGATCCTCGAGGTCGTCAAGAAGCGCCGCAAGGTGACGTGGATGATCCTGCTCGACAAGGTCCAGGTGGCCTCGGTCGACGGCGACACCATCGCGCTCGCGTTCTCCGACGAGGGGACCCGCAAGGGGTTCCTCAACTCCGCGCACGACGCGCTGCTGCGGGAGTCGATCGCCGAGGTCCTGCGCGCGCAGTTCCGCCTCGACGTCATCCACGACCCGTCCAAGGCGAACGCCCGCCCGGCCCCCGCGCCGGCGATGCCGCCGCCGCCCGCGGCTCCGGCCGCTCCCGTCGCCGCCGCTGCGCCCGCCGCTCCCGCGGAGGCAGCAGCGCCCGTCGCGGCCCCGCGTCCGCCGGTCCGGGAGCCCGAACCCCCGCCGCCCCCGCCCCCACCGGCCTACGAGGACGAGTACGACGCCGCCGCCCCCGACGACGCCGCCGCTCCGGACGACGGCCTCTCCGGTCGCGACCTGCTGATGAAGGAGTTCGGCGCCAGCGTCCTCAGCGAGATCGAGCACGACTGACCCGTCCCGCCCACCCGGCGGCCCGGCGGCCCCTGCCCACCCCCGGCAGAGCGTCGCCACTCGCTCATGCATGAGCAGCGGGCGGACGAATCGGACATTTCGCGCGCGGAATCGACACCCTGCTCATGCATGAGCAGCGGGCGGACGAATCGGACATTTCGCGCGCGGAATCGACACCCTGCTCATGCATGAGCAGAGGGCGAGGGCGGCGGGCGCGGTTCTAGATGCGGGTGACGGCGGGGTCGAGAGCCTGGAGCAGGGCGGTGTCGCCGGTCGAGGTGTCGAGCCGGTCGTGGGCGAGGACGCTGTGGAGCGCGCGCATCACCGTGGACGCGGAGACGCCCCAGGAGTTCAGGTACGAGTACTGCCACCACCACAGGGCCTCGGCCTCGCGGCCGGCCTTGTAGTGCTGGAGGCCGTGGAGCAGGGAGGCGGCGACCTCGGCGAGCTCGTCGGACATCCGGCAGATCATCAGCTCGGGGTGACGCTCGTAGGGGTCGAAGACCTCGGCGTACTCGTCGATCGGCTCGAGGAGGGTGGCGAGGGCGGCACGGAGCTCGTCGAGGTCCGGGTCGGCGCCGGCGTCGGGCTCGAACTGCTCCTCCAGCACGATGTCCTCCATCGTGCCGAGGCGGCCGCCCGCGAGCAGGAGCTGCGCGGTGGCCAGGTGCAGCATCGGGACGGCCTCCTCGGGCGTCGCGGCCCGCGCGCACTCGCGCAGCGCGATCAGGAAGCTCTCGACCTGGTCCGCGATCTGCGTCCCGAAGCTCGCCGGGTCCTCGGTCACCGCGTCACCCCTTCACGTTCGCGGCGCGCGGACAGTCGTCCACGCGCCTCACACATCGAGCAGTCGCCGTCCTTCGAACGCCCGCCCGAGGGTCACCTCGTCGGCGTACTCGAGATCGCCACCAACGGGCAGTCCACTAGCCGGGCGGGTCACTTTCAACCCCATCGGCTTGATCAGGCGCGCGAGATATGTCGCAGTCGCCTCGCCCTCGAGGTTGGGGTCGGTGGCCAGGATGATCTCGGTGACGGTCCCGTCCGCGAGGCGCGCCATCAGCTCGCGCACGCGCAGGTCGTCCGGCCCGACGCCCTCGATCGGGCTGATCGCGCCGCCGAGCACGTGGTAGCGGCCGCGGAACTCGCGGGTGCGCTCGATCGCGACGACGTCCTTGGCCTCCTCGACCACGCAGATCACCGCGGGGTCGCGCCGGGGGTCGCGGCAGATCCGGCAGCGGACGTCCTCGGTCACGTTGCCGCACAGCTCGCAGAACTGGATGCGCTCCTTCACCTGCCCGATCGCCGTGACGAGACGGCGCACGTCGGCCGGATCGGCCGCGAGCAGGTGGAACGCGATCCGCTGCGCACTCTTCGGACCGACGCCGGGCAGGCGCCCGAGCTCGTCGATGAGGTCCTGGACGATGCCTTCGTACAACGAGACCCGCTACCGGCCCGGCGGCAGGCCGCCGAGCCCGCCGCTCGCCCCGAGGCCGAACGAACTCGCGTCCAGGCCCATGCCCTCGACCATGCCACCCATCCCGCCCATCGCGGCGGCGAACGGGCCCATGGCCTGCGCCTGCATCTCCTGGGCGGCGCGGTTCGCGTCGCGGACCGCGGCGACGACCAGGTCGGCGAGGGTCTCGGTGTCGGTCGGGTCGACGACGGACGGGTCGAGATCGAGGCCCACGAGCTCCAGGCTGCCGGTCACGGTGGCGCGCACCGCCCCGCCACCGGCGCTGCCGGTCACCTTGGTCTCGGCCAGGCGCGCCTGGACCTCGAGGATCTGCTGCTGCATCTGCGCTGCCTGCGCGAGCAGGGCACCCATGTCGGGCATGCCGCCGGTGGTCATGAGCGCTCCTTCGAAGGTCGCGGCGAGGTCACGGCGTCCGGTCGACGCCTCCTGCCGGGAGCCTATGTCCTGCGTCCGACCGCCCCGTGTCCGCCGCGGGTCCGTCGTTCGACGCGGTCATCAGGAAGCGCTGTGCCTCGGCGAGGTGGTCGACGTTGAGCAGGTCGACGCCCGCGTCCAGCTGGGTGCGCCAGACGTTCTCGCGGATCCCCGGCGTGGAGGCTGGGGTGGCGTAGAAGCGGATCCGCCGGCCCTGGGAGTGCGCGGTGTCCACCAGCGCGCGCAGGCGCGCGACGTCCGCCGCCGGCATGCGGCCCTTCCCGGACCACGAGAACAGGGCGCCCCAGCGCACGCTGACCAGCGGGATCAGCGTCGCGGGCGCGGTGCCGTCGAGGTCGGAGATGCGGCCGTCGAGCGCGGTGAACCGCTCGGACCGCTCCTCGACGAGGTCGACGGGCCGGTTCCCGGAGACGAGCACAGTGACCGCCCCGGGCTCGACGCCCTCCGGGGTGAAGCGGGTGAGCATCGCCTCGTAGTCGCCGAGGATGCCCTCCAGGGCGCGCCAGGTGCTCCGCGCCTCGGACTTGATGTCGATCAGCAGGGTCAGCGGCGGGTCGCCGGGGGCGTAGACCTTGCCGCCGTTGCGCCCGACCCAGTCGGCGAGCGGGTCCAGGTACGCCGAGCGCAGCGTCGCCCCGCTGACCAGCGCCTCGACGAGCTCGTGGCCGACGCGCAGCTGTCCACCCACGAGCACGACGTCGACCTCGACGGAGGTGAACCCGCGGGACAGGGCGTCGTGCAGGGGCCGGTTGCGGGTGTAGTCGTTGTGGGAGTGACCGTGCGTGAGCGCGACGACACCGGCCGGCCCGAATCCCTCGAACGGCCTAGCCGGGGCGGTAGCCGCGTGGGCGGTGTCGATCGTCCCCCCGGCGACGAGCAGGGCCACGGCCATGCCGAGCACGCCACCGACGCGATTGCGCCGGGACTGCGCGCGACGGCTCGCCCTGGCCACGTGCGGACCCTCCCCGATCCCGGTGTCTCCTGCTCCAGCGACGTTAAGCAGGATCGGCGTCCGGCGTGGCGGGCTTGAAAGATCCGTTGCCGGATCGTTCGGGCCGGTGGACAACCCTGGCGAAAGGGCGACACCCCCTCCGCGGAAGCGCGGAAAGTCCGCAGCGTGCCGGGCCCGTAGAATGACGCCGCAGACCGGGCAGACGCACGCCCGTTCGGGGCCGAGTCAGGGGGTTGTCAGCCGTGGGTCTCGTCGTGCAGAAGTACGGCGGCTCCTCCGTCGCCGACGCGGAGTCGGTGAAGCGGGTCGCGAAGCGCATCGTCGAGACCAAGCAGGCGGGCAACGACGTCGTCGTGGTCGTGTCCGCGATGGGCGACACCACCGACGACCTGATCGACCTCGCCAAGGAGGTCTCGCCGATCCCGCCGGCCCGTGAGCTCGACATGCTGCTCACCGCCGGCGAGCGGATCTCGATGGCCGTCCTCGCGATGGCGATCGCGAACCTCGGCCACGAGGCGCGCTCGTTCACCGGCAGCCAGGCCGGCGTCATCACCGACGCCGAGCACGGCAAGGCGCGGATCATCGACGTCACCCCGGGGCGCATCTCCACCGCGCTGGCCGACGGCGCGATCGCGATCGTCGCCGGTTTCCAGGGCGTCTCCCAGTCCACGAAGGACATCACCACGCTCGGCCGCGGCGGCTCGGACACCACCGCCGTCGCGCTGGCCGCGGCGCTCAACGCCGAGGTCTGCGAGATCTACACCGACGTGGACGGCGTCTTCAGCGCCGACCCCCGCATCGTCCCGGCCGCGCGGCGCCTCCCGAACATCTCCTACGAGGAGATGCTGGAGATGGCCGCCAGCGGCGCGAAGGTGCTCCACCTGCGGTGCGTCGAGTACGCACGGCGCTTTGGCCTGCCGATCCATGTCCGGTCCTCGTTCAGCCACCGCGAGGGCACCTGGGTCGTGAACCGAGAAGGGAACGACATGGAAGACCCGATCATCGCCGGCGTCGCGCACGACCGCAGCGAGGCCAAGGTGACGGTCGTCGGCGTGCCCGACAAGCCGGGCCAGGCTGCGGCGATCTTCTCCACCGTCGCCGGCGCCGGCATCAACATCGACATGATCGTCCAGAACGTCTCGGGTGCCTCGACGGGCCGGACCGACATCTCCTTCACCGCGCCCCGCTCGGACGGCGCGAAGGCGGTGCAGGCGCTGGAGACCATCAAGGACCAGATCGGCTTCGAGGCCCTGCGCTACGACGACCAGATCGGGAAGATCTCGCTGGTCGGCGCCGGCATGCGCTCGCACCCGGGCGTCTCGGCCAAGCTGTTCGCCTGCCTCGCCGAGGCCGGCGTCAACATCGAGATGATCTCCACCTCGGAGATCCGTATTTCGGTGGTCGTCCGCGAGGACGACGTGAACACTGCTGTGGCTGCTGCCCACACCGCGTTCGACCTGGACGCTGCCGACGGCGAAGCCGTGGTTTACGGAGGAACCGGACGATGAGTCCCGCCCGCAACGGAAAGCCCACCCTCGCCGTCGTCGGTGCCACCGGTGCCGTCGGCACCGTGATGCTCGACCTGCTGTCCACGCGTGAGGACGTGTGGGGCGAGATCCGCCTGGTCGCCTCCGCGCGCTCGGCCGGCAAGAAGCTCGTCGTCCGCGGCGAGGAGGTCGAGGTCGTCGCTCTTTCGCCGGAGTGCTTCGACGGGGTCGACGTCGCGATGTTCGACGTCCCCGACGAGGTCTCGAAGGAATGGGCGCCGATCGCCGTCGAGCGCGGCGCGATCGCCGTCGACAACTCGGGCGCGTTCCGCATGGACGCCGACGTCCCGCTGGTCGTGCCGGAGGTCAACCCGGCCGCTGCTCGCCGTCGGCCGCGGGGGATCATCTCCAACCCCAACTGCACGACGCTGTCGATGATCGTCGCGATGGGCGCGCTGCACGCCGAGTACAACCTGCAGGCGCTCGTCGTCGCCTCGTACCAGGCCGCGTCGGGGGCGGGTCAGCCCGGCATCGACGCCCTGCGCGAGCAGATCTCCAAGGTCGCCGGCTCGGACACCCTCGGCACCCAGCCCGGTGACGTCCGCCGCGCGATCGGCGAGCTCGGGCCCTTCCCGGCCCCGCTGGCCCTCAACGTCGTGCCGTGGGCCGGCTCGCTGAAGGAGGACGGCTGGTCCTCCGAGGAGCTCAAGGTCCGCAACGAGTCCCGCAAGATCCTCGGCCTGCCCGACCTGCGCGTCTCCGCGACCTGCGTCCGCGTCCCGGTCATCACGACCCACTCGCTCGCCGTCCACGCGACGTTCGAGCGGGAGGTCACCGTCGACCGCGCCCAGGCGATCCTGCGCGACGCCCCCGGTGTCGTCCTCGTCGACGACCCCGCCAACGGGGAGTTCCCGACCCCGGCCGACGTCGTCGGCACCGACCCGACCTGGGTCGGCCGGGTCCGCCGGGCGATCGACGACCCGCACTCCCTGGACCTGTTCCTCTGCGGCGACAACCTCCGCAAGGGCGCGGCCCTGAACACCGCCCAGATCGCCGAGCTCCTCGCCGAGGAGCTCGCCGAGGGCTGATTCTCCCGCACCGTCAAAAAAGGGTGACACCCCTTACTACGCAGTAAGGGGTGTCACCCTTTTTTGACCGCGCGCGCCTTCCTGGACGCGCTTCACTCGTCGGGAGCAGCCCTGACGCGCCAGACCGGGCGAGTGAGGCCTGGCGCCGGCGAGTAAGGCGCTGCGGAAGACCGCTTAAAAGACCGAGGCCCCGGCAGGGGGGCCGGGGCCTTCGGTTCTGTGCGAGCGACGTCGTCGCGGAGGGGTGAGCCGCGTCGTGGTTCTCGCACTCCGGGGCGTCCAGGGGGGTGAGCGCCGCCGGGGTTCTGGGGGATGGTGCCGGTGTCCGTGCTGCGGGTGGTGCGGGTATCGGTGGTGCCGGAAGGTGTGGTGCTGGGGGGTGGTGCTGGGAGCCGGGCCGGGGGCTCGACGGCCAGTGTCGAGACCCCCGGTTCCCGTCTACCCGGTTTCAGCCCGGAAGGGGGACTGAGTTCCAGAGTCGGGTTGGGGGAGGGTGGAGAACCCGATCCTGAGACCCGTCGTCCGCTCCGACCGGCCGTTGCCGGTGTGCTGCGGTGGTGACACCAGGAGTCTCGGTCGGGGGCCGGGGCACCTTGAGGGTTGGGCCGAACTTTTTTTCGCGAGTTTCCGCCGGCCCCGGCGAGGTGGCTGTTTCCGCAGGTCAGGGGCCGGTCGGCGGGGTCGCCCGGGCGCCGATTACGGTGTCCCGGTGACCCGCCCGACCACCGCCGTGCTCATGATCGCGGCCCTGGTGATCGGGGGCTGGGTCGGCTGGTCCGCGGCGCGGCGGCAGGTCCTGAACCGGGCCCAGGTGCTCGCCCTGATGGGCCTGCAGCTGGGGCTGGTCGTCCAGGCGCTCGCGTCGTTCATCTCGCTCGCGGCCGGCCACGACGCGGCTGAGACGAGCACCCATGTCGTCTACGCGCTCGGGTCGCTGCTCCTGCTCCCGCTGCTGGTCGGGGTGCCGGTCCGGCTCGGGTTCCCGGCGTCGCCGGGCGCGCCGGGGGCGGACCCGCAGTTCGTCGGCGGGATCGAGGTCAAGCCGCCGGACGGCGAGGGCTCCGCGGACCGGTTCCGGGCCGTCGTCGCGGCGCTGGCCTGCGTGTCGCTGCTCGTCATGCTGGAGCGCATGTGGGTGACGTGGAAGAGCGGCTCGTGAGCACCCGCGGCACGGGCGCTCTCACGATCATCGTCGGGCTGTACACGGTGCTCGCGCTGGCCGCGGGCGGGCGCGCCAGCGTCCAGCTCGCCGACGACCCGGGCCACGCGCCGTTCGCGTACGGGCTGACCGCCGTCGCGGCCGTCGTCTACGTCGCCGGCGCGGTGCTGCTGCGCCGGTCGTCGGAGCGAGCGCGGGTGGCTGCGAAATGGGTGTGCATCGGCGAGTTCGCCGGCGTGCTCGTCGTGGGCACGCTGAGTCTGATCGAACGGGACTGGTTCCCCGAATCCTCGGTCTGGTCGATCTACGGTGCGGGGTACGGGTTCGTCCCGTTGTTCCTCCCGCCGGCGGCCCTGTGGTGGCTCGGGCGGGTTTCCCACGAGCGGCCGTCCGCGGCCGGCGGAGGTAAGTGATGCGACGGGCACTGCCGGCGCTGACGGCGGTGGTCCTGCTCGGCGGCCTCGCCGCGTGCAGCGACGACTCCGACTCCGACGACGTCGACGCGCGGCCGAAGCCGTCGGCCACCGCGACCCCGACCGGGACGCGGACCGAGTCGCTCGGCGACGTCGAACTCACCGTGCCCGCGTTCTGGGGGCACCAGACCGGGGACGTCGCGGGCGCGTTGTGGTGCATCTCCGACGCCGCGGTCTCCGAGCCGGTCGTGATCCGGCCCGGCACCCCGGTCGAGTCGACCTGCGCCGGTCCCGAGAACGAGGGCGACCCCGACCCGGCGACGCTGGTCGAGAAGGCCGGGACGTTCGTCTCGCTGAACTTCGCCTCGCTCGAGCCCGACGTCGAGGAGGGCACCGAGGGCGACCGCGAGACGATCCGCAAGGGCGCGGTGCTCGTCCGCGTCCAGGCGCCGTCGGACATCCGGCAGCAGATCGTGGCGACGCTCCGTCAGATCTCGACCGACTCCAATGGCTGCCCGATCACCGACCCGATCTCGGCCGACCCGACGCGCCGACCGGCCGTCGCGTCCGCGGTCGGCTCGCTGTCCGGCATCACGTCCGTCGCGGCCTGCCGCTACGCCGTCCCCGGGGGTCGGTTCGCCGACGTCCCCGAGGAGGAGGACGTCGAGGGCGAGGAGTTCGACGACACCGCGTCGGAGTCCGAGGACCTCGAGTCCGAGGAGGGCACGGACGAGGTGCTCCCTGACGAGATCGACCCGGAGGCGAACCTGCGGCCGACGATCGCGCCGGTGCTCCCGTCCGGGACGCCGCGGACGACGCCGACGCTGCTGTCGTCGCTGCGGCTGACCGGCGACGAGGCCCGGGACGCGGTCCGCGGGATCCGGGAGGCCGACGTCGGCACCGGACCCGACGCCGAGGGTGGCTGCGAGGGCGACGACGCCCGCACCGTGCGCGGCACCGAGGCGATCGTCCTGCGCATCACGACCGCGGCGGGGATCTCGCAGGTGTACCTGCGTTACGGCGGCTGCTCCAACGGCTTCGACGACGGGACCGACGAGCGCAAGCTCAGCCGCGACGTGGTCGCCCCCTTCGTGTCGGGGCCGAACCTGGTGCCCGCGTACGGCGAGGAGTTGCTCGGGATCCTCGACGACCCCGATGCCCCGGCGACCTCCGGCCACGCCGACACCGACTCCGGCGGGACCGCGCCGCCGGAGAACGTCACTACGGAGACGTCGTCCCCGGCTCCGAGCTGACGGACCGTCGGATCGCTTCGCCGTAACGGCGGACGAAGAACTTCTGGATCGCGCGGCCGCCCGGTCCGAGGGCGCGCACGAGCGTGTTGCCCGGCTTGGTGAACGCGGTGATCGTGAGCCAGACGCCGCCGTCGGTGTCCGGGGCGAGGACGAAACTCTCCTCGCCGCACTCGGGGTGGCCGGGCAGGGTGCCGTAGGCGAAACCGCGCCGGTCGGGCTCGTGCAGCGTCCACACGACCCGGCACGGGATCACCAGGGACAGCGGGCGGCCGAGGCCGAGGACGACCGTGCGTCCCTCCGCCACCGGGCCGTCGGCCGCGACCGCCAGCCCGGAGCCGGTCTGGGCCCGCCAGGTCGTCAGCGCGGCCTCGGCGCGGTCGAGCGCCCCGGGCCCGGCGCCGACGCGGACGCGGTGGTGCAGGTGGTGGTAGCCGGCCGGCAGGTCGCCGGCGGTCGCGCCGACGTCGGGGTAGGTGAAGTCGTCCGCCTCCGCCCGCGCGAGGGCCGTCGCCAGTGAGCGGGACGGGCGGACGCGCATCGTCACCAGCGCTCAGGCAGCGTCAGCGGCACGGTGTCGAGGACCTCGCGCACCTCCGGACCACCGGGGCAGAAGTCGACGTCCTGGCCGTCGACCCCGATCGAGGCGTACCACCGCACGCCGGTGCCGAGGGCGTCGATCGGGTCGACCGGGAAGGTCGTCGTCATCCCCTCGGCCGTGATGCGGACGGGGTCCATCACCGGTCGGCGGTCGCCGTCGACGACGATCGCATGCACGAGGTCGCCGTTCTTGCGCCGGTCCGTCGTGAGCTCGACCGACTTCCGGCCGTTCGCGGACACGAAGCCCACGACCCAGCGCAGCGGGTCGTCGCCCGGCGGCTCGGTCGTGTCGAACACGACCCGCACGTTCTTGCCCGTCCGCGCGAGCCGCACCGCCACCAGGTCGAGGGTCGGGTCGACGTTGTCGCCCTGGATGTCGTCGCACGTCAACGTCGTCGGCACCGGCGACCTGGTCACGCTCGGCGTCGGCGCCGCGGTGTCGTCGTCCCCCGAGCAACCCCCGGCCGCCAGCACCACCGCCAGCACCAGGGCGACCGACCCCGCCCCGCGTCGTCCCCGCATCCGCGCTGTCCTTCCCCCGCATCTCCAGTGGGGATCGACCCTACGGCTAGATTCGACGGCGGACCTCGACCCACGGGAGTTGGAATGCTGGCCTGGGTGGCGATCACCGTCGGCGCGATCCTCGCGCTGCTCGGCCTCATCGGCGCGCTCGCGGGCGTCCCGACGCCGGGGGTCGGCGCACGGGTCGAGCCCCGCCTGGACGGGCTGGGTCACCTGCTCCTCGCCGGGTGCCTGCTGGTGAACGGCGGTCGCGACGCCGCGGACTCCGAGAGCGTCGCGATCGGTCTCGTCGGCTCCGCGCTCGGCGTCGCGGGGATCGTCGTCCTCATCCTCACCCGCCGCCGCGCCCCCGCCGCGATCGCCCGCAGCTCCCGCACCCTCTACGGCCGCCGCGACGACACCACCCCGTAGGCCGCTGTGAAAAAAGTGTGACACCCCTTACTGCGGAGTAAGGGGTGTCACCCTTTTTTGACGCCGTGGGGCGGATCAGGCGAGCTGGTCCCGGAGGACGCGCTTGAGGAGCTTGCCCGAGGCGTTGCGGGGGAGGTCGTCGACGAAGTGGACCGACTTCGGGACCTTGTACTTCGCGAGGTTCGCCTTCGCGTGGGCGATCAGGTCGTCCGCGGTGACGGTGGCGTCGGGCTTGCGGACGACGACGGCCGTGACGGCCTCGATCCACTTCTCGTCGGGGGTGCCGATCACGGCGACCTGGGCGACGTCGGGGTGGGTGTAGAGGCAGTCCTCGACCTCGCGGGAGGCGACGAGCACGCCGCCGGTGTTGATGACGTCCTTGATGCGGTCGACGACGGTGATGTACCCCTCCTCGTCGATGCGGACGAGGTCGCCGGAGTGGAACCAGCCGCCCTCGAAGGCCTCGGCGGTCTCCTCGGGCTTGTCCCAGTACCCGAGGCACAGCTGCGGGGAGCGGTAGACGACCTCGCCGACGCCCCCGGGCTCGACGTCGTTGCCGTTGGCGTCGATGACGCGCATGTCGACGAACAGCACCGGACGCCCGCAGGAGTCGGGCCGGTCGGCGTGCTCCTCGGGACGGAGCACCGTGGCGAGCGGGCCGATCTCGGTCTGGCCGAAGCAGTTGTACCAACCGAGGTCGGGCAGCTGCTGCGCGATGCGCTCGCGCACCGGGCCGGGCATGATCGAGGCCCCGTAGTAGGCCTTCTGAAGACTCGTCAGATCACGCTGGGGGAAGTCCGGGTGCTGCGAGAGCGGCACCCACACGGTGGGTGCGAGGAAGAGCGAGGTCACTTTCTTCGACTCGACCAGCTCGAGGATCTTCGGGATGTCCGGCGTCTCCAGCAGGTACGAGCGCGTCCCCATCGCGAGCGCCGGCAGCATGAACACGTGCATCTGGGCCGTGTGGTACAGCGGCATCGCCTGGACGAGGACGTCGCCGGGCTGAATGTCCAGCGCGGTGATCACCGACGCGTAGTGGTGGACGTAGGCGCGGTGGGTCATCATCGCGCCCTTGGGGCGTGAGGTCGTCCCCGACGTGTAGAGCAGCTGCGCGAGGTCGGTGTCGGCGACCTCGACGTCGATGTCCGGCACGGCCCCGTCGCGGACGAGCTCGAGCAGGCAGCCGTCGGAGTCGCGGAGCAGCAGGTGGTCGGGTGCGCCGTCGAGCTTGCCGAGGTTCGGTGCGAGCTTCGGGTCGGTCAGGACGAACGAGGCGCCGGACTGCTGAAGCAGGTAGCCGAGCTCGTCGCCGGTCAGTGCGTAGTTGATCGGGACGTGCACCAGGCCCGCGCGGCAGCAGGCGAGGAAGGCGATCAGGTAGGAGTCGGAGTTCTGCCCGTACGCGGCAATCCGGTCACCCTTGGCGAAACCTCGCTTGAGCAGCAGGTCCGCGGCGCGGCTGACGGCGTCGTCGAGGTCGCGGTAGGTCCACGTCCGGTCCTCGAACACCAGGGCGACCGCGCCCGGCGAACGCAGCGCACTGCGCCGCAGGATGTCGTCGATGGTGCTGGAGCGGGGGTCGCGCATGAGGGCCTCCTTCTCGGCCCTTCGAGCTTATTTCGCTTCGCCGTTCCGGGCGCGGGGACGGCAGGCGAGGACCGCGGCGGCGCCGAGGAAGGTCAGCGCCGTCGTCACGAGCACGACGACGTTCCAGCCGTCCATGATCGCGTCGGCGCCGTCGCCCTGGGCCGCGACGATCGTGGCGACGATCGAGACCCCGACCGACGACCCGACGTAGCGCGCGGTGTTGTTCGCGCCGCTCCCGAGCGACCCCCGGCCGTGGGGGACGGCGGTGACGGCCTCCCGGCCGAGGGCGGAGTTCGCGATGCCGGACCCGATGCCCGCGAGCGCGAGCCCGGCGACCATCAGCCACGGGTTCGTGCCGGCGTCGACGCCGTAGAGCGAGATCATCCCGACGCCGGTCACGACCAGGCCACCGGCCAGGTGCGCGCGGCCGGAGTACGCCGCGAAGTGCCGCGGCACCAGCAGGGCCGTCGCGATGCTCGCGGCCGCCCACACCGCGATCAGCGCTGCCCCGACGATCGGCTCGTCGCCCATGCCCCGCTGGGACATCGTGCACAGGTACGACAGCAGGGAGATGACGCCGAGACCGGTCGTCACCGCGGCCGTAGTCACCGCCTGGAAGCGCGGGTTGCGGAACAACCCCATCGGCAGCATCGGGGCCCGCTGCCGGATCTCGACGAGGACGAACAGGGCCAGCAGCACCAGGCCGCCGCCGATCAGCAGCAGCGTCGGGGGGTCGCCCCAGCCGCTGCGGCCGCGGACCAGTCCGCCGATCAGCGCACCCACGCCGAGGCCGAGCAGCGCCATCCCGGGCAGGTCGATCGGCTTGTGCTCCTCGGCCTTGGACTCGACGAGCAGCGGCCCGGCCGCCACCGCGAGCACCAGCGCCAGGACGCCGCTGAACGCGAACGCCGCGTGCCAGCCGATGGTGGAGTCGAAGGTCGCGCCGAGCAGCGGCCCGGACCCGATCCCGGCGCCGAGCGCCGCGCCCCAGATGCCGCTGGCGCGGGCCCGCTGCGGGCCCTCGGGGAAGGCGTGCGCGATCAGTCCGAGGCTGCAGGCCATGATCGCGGACCCCCCGGCGCCCTGGGCCAGGGCACCCGCGAGGTAGACCCCCGGGTTCGGGGCGAACGCGCACACCGCGCTCGCGACGGCCAGCACGTACGCGCCGCCGATCAGGACCCGCTTGCGCCCGTAGTCGTCGCCGAGGGCGCCGGCCGAGATCAGCGTGGTCGCCATGCCGAGGCTGACGGCGGCGAGCAGCCACGTCTGCGTCCCCGTGCCCGCGTCCAGGCCGGCGGCGATCGAGGGCATGATCCCGAGCGGGACGGTGTAGACGACGAGCGCGAGGAACGTCCCCGCCACCGCGACCGCGAGCGTGCGGCGTTGCTCGACCTCCCGCGGCACCGCCACCGGTGCCGCGAGCACGCGCTCCACCGCCGTCGTCACGTTCGCGCTCCCCATCGCCCGCACCATGCCCGACCGTGCGGTCGGTCATTCCCGGAAAGCATGACTCGAGTTGTGGGGGGCGCTGCAGGTCAGTTGCAGTCGGTGCGGTCGTCCCCGGTCGGGAGCGCAAGCTTGGAGACGAGCGTGTAGGTGCCCGGTGAGGTGACGTCGACGCTGGTCCAGGGCCCGCGCTCGCGGACGCAGCCGG
The DNA here is from genome assembly GCF_039525035.1 of Sporichthya brevicatena. NCBI lineage: Bacteria > Bacillati > Actinomycetota > Actinomycetes > Sporichthyales > Sporichthyaceae > Sporichthya > Sporichthya brevicatena. The sequence goes on along the minus strand of NZ_BAAAHE010000001.1, from coordinate 120,668 downwards.
TCTCGCCGCCGGCCCCGGTCAGCGCCAGCAGCGGTGACCAGCGGATCTGCAGGTGGACCGGCCCGGCCTGCGGGGCGACGAAGGTGATCTCGGAGGCGTCCAGCTCGACGAGCTGCGCCCCGCGGACCAGCGGCGCGGCGTCGGTGACCTGGAACAGCTGCCAGGAGGCGTTGCTCCAGACCGGAGTCAGGTACGGCAGACCGGAACGGACGAGATCCGCCTCGGCCTGCGCGGCGTAGTCGAGCGAGCCCTCGCTCGGCAGCGCGACCCAGCGGACCGCGAGCTCGTGCAGCCATGTGCGATACGAGTCGGCGGTCAGCGTGCCGTCGTAGAAGAGCGGGTTGGCGGCGCGGTCGGCCTGGCGGTCCCAGCCGCGCGCGATCGGCACCGTCGGCGCGACGTACGCCGCCGACCAGTGCGACGCCGGGTCGATGATCTCGAGCCGCTGTCCGAGCGCGGCGGGCCCGGCGGCGCGGGCCTGGCGGCCGAGCTCCTCCACGAGCGGCGCGTAGTACGCGGGGCTCGCGGCCGGGCTGCTGGCCTTGGCGAGTTCGAGGGAGAGGTCGACGGTCGGCCAGAGCAGGGCCCCGACGGTCAGCAGCGCGACCCCGGTGCGGCGCAGCGCCACACGACCCACGGCGATCGTCCCGGTCGCGACGACGACCGGACCCGCCGTCAGCCAGACCAGGCGCATCATGTTCGTCCCGACCGCGGTCGGGACCACCGCGAACGCGACGACGGCGAGGCCGAACAGCAGCGCGCCCACGCGAACGGCGCGGTCCTGACAGGCGACGAGCACGCCGGCGATCGCGCACAGTGCCATCGCCACGTGCCACCACGGGAAGGCCATCGGTCCGCTGTTGCGGAAGACCAGGGCGAGGGTCAGGGCGACGCCGACCAGTGCGGCCGAGACGCCGACGGCGGCACGGCGCCGTGAGGTGTCGACGATCGCGACCGTGACCGCGATCAGCCCGAGCCACAGGCCCGCGAGCGGGCTGAGCAGGCAGGCCGCGACGCCGGCGGCGCCGGCCCACCAGGCGCGGCGACGGCGCAGCAGCGCGGCCGCGATGACCGCCGCGGCGAAGCCGAGCGCGAACGTGACGCGCCCGCCGAGCACGTTGAGCAGGACGCCGACCCCGAAGACGGCCGACGCGGCGCGGGGCCGCCGGGTGCCCTCGAAGAGGACCGGTGCAGCGGCGCAGGCGGCGACGCCGGCGAGTGCGGCGGAGAGCCCGACGCCGATCTTCGCCATGACGAACGGGCTGAAGACCGAGTAGCTCGGCTGGACGACGCCACCGAACCAGCCGGTCCACCAGAGATAGGCCCCGTCCTTCGCGGCCTCGGCCCGCGCGGTCTGCGCGGCGAGGTCGGGGACGTTGGGCGGGTCGAGCAGGTACAGCCCGAACAGACCGGCCGCGAGCAGCACGAAGCCGGCTCGCCAGGCGGTCTCGTCCCGGCCGGGGGCGCTGGGGGAGACGCCGGCGAGCTGGACGGGCGTCCGAGCAGCTGTCACCTGTGTCCCGTCCTCGCACCGGGCGCCGGTCGCGGGACCGGCGCATCTCCTGTCGGCCAGCTACCCTGCGCCCGGCAAATCTATCGACTGCGGACGCGTGCGCGGCCGTCCCGGGGGAAGGTCACATGGCTCGCGAGCGAGTTCCCGCCCACAGCCGGGGATCAGGTGACCTGCAGTGACCGCTGGGACGCAAGCGGCCGATGAGGCCGCGGCCCGAGCCGGGGCCGAGCGTCTGCTGGTGGCGCACTGGGACGAGCAGCGCGGGCACACCTACCCCCACCGCAAGACCTATCCGCACCAGTGGCTCTGGGACTCGTGCTTCGCCGCCGTGGCCTGGGTCGCGATCGACCGGCCCGACCGCGGTCTCCGCGAGCTGACCAACGCCCTGTCCGGCCAGCTCGGTGACGGCTTCGTCCCGCACATGCGTTACGCGGGCCCGAGCAAGGGCCGGGGCCCGCGCACCGACGTCTCCTCCTTCACGCAGCCGCCGATCTTCGCCCACACCGCGCGGGTGCTGACCGCGCACGTCGAGGTGCCGGCGGAGGTGCTGGCGCGGGTGGAGCGAGGTCTGGCGTGGCTGTGGGAGAAGCGTCGTACCCCGGACGGGCTGATCCTCCTCACCCACCCGTGGGAGTCCGGCGCCGACGACTCACCGCGCTGGGACAGCTGGGCCGCCGCGTTCCTCCACGCCTCCGACTGGAGCCGCCTGAAGTGGCGGCGCTGGCGCTGGTCGGCGCTCGACCGGCACCTCGTCGAACAGGCTGAGTTCGACGCGGAGGGTGTTTCGATCGGCTCCAAGTCGTTCCTCTGCGCCCCGGCCGCGTTCAACGCGATCTGCGCCCACGCCGCCGCGGAGTACGCCGCCGTCAGCGGCGACGCCGCCTGGGCGGCGCGATCGGCGGAGCTCGCTGAACTGATGGATGATCAGATGTGGAACGAGGAGACGGGTCTCTGGTCGGACGTCGCCGTCGTGGGAGGCGGTCCGAGCGTGCACGTCCCGACCCTCGACGGCGTCCTCGGAGCGCTGGTGACGGCCGACGAGGCGAAAGCCCGGCGCGCGCTGGACCAGCTGGCGGACGACCGTCGTTTCGCCGCCCCCTACGGGCTGAACTTCGTCGCCCGCGAGGCCCGCAGCTACCACCCCGACCAGTACTGGCGCGGCAGCGCCTGGATGCAGATGAACTACCTCGCTCGCCTCGCCGCCCTCCGGTGGGACCGCACCGACCTCGTCACCTCGATCCGGGAGATGTCGATCCGCGGCGCCCTCCGCAGCGGCTACGCCGAGCACTGGAACCCCCAGACCGGCAAGGGCCGCGGCGCGATCCCCCTCACCTGGTCCGCCCTCGTCGCCGCGATGTAGCCACGGCGATGTGGCGGAGACTGTGGTGCGCGAGGAGGTGCGCGAGATGGTGGGTGACCCCGTCGAGGTGAACACCGTGCTCGGTCCGGTGCCGGTGGACGAGCTCGGCATGACGCTCATGCACGAGCACCTGATCTGCGACTGGACCGGCCCGCTCGCGACGCCGGAGGATCCGGCCGAGCGGGCGTTCTTCGGCCGACGGGTCGACGCCTCGATCCACTGGCTGCTGACCGAGAACCCGGGCTGCTGTCTCGACAACGCCCGCCTGGACGACCCGAGCGCCGTCGTGGACGAGTTACGTCTGTTCGCGGAAGCGGGCGGTCGAACCGTCGTGGACTGCACGAACGCCGACATCGGCCGGGACCCGCTCGCGCTGCAGGAGATCGCGAGGGCCGCCGGCCTGAACATCGTGATGGGCTCAGGGTGGTACGTGCACCGGTACCACGACCCGGGAACCGCCTCCGCTGCACCGGACGAGCTCTGCGAGCGCCTGCTGGCCGAGTTCGTCGACGGTGTCGACGGCACCGGGGTCCGGCCCGGAATCATCGGCGAGATCGGCGTTTCTCCCGAGTTCACCGACGCTGAGAAGACCCGCCTGCGTGCCGCCGCGCGTGCGCAGCGGGAGGTGGGCGTCCCGCTGCTGATCCATCTGCCGGGGTGGCAGCGGCGAGCTTTCGAGGTGCTCGACGTCGTGCTCGGTGAGGAGGGTCTCGACCCCCGGGCCGTCGTCCTGTGCCACATGGATCCCTCCGGCGAGGACACCGCTTATCAACGGGACGTGGCCGCCCTGGGGGTGTGGCTCGAGTTCGACATGATCGGGATGCCGAACTACTTCCCCGGGGAGGGGCAGTCGCCGGGGCCCGGTCAGACCGCGGCGGCCATCGCGCGGTTGGTCGACGCGGGCCACGCCTCGCAACTCCTGCTCAGTCACGACGTCGCGCTCAAGAGCCTGTGGACTCGCAACGGAGGGAACGGTATGGGCTACGTGCCCCGACTGTTCCTTCCCCGACTCGAACGGCACGGGGTGCCGGCTGCGGTCACCGCCGAGCTGTTGACCGTGAATCCCCGCCGCCTGTTCGGCGACGCAGGTCAGTCCGCCCGCAGTTCCTCCAGCATCGCGCCGTCGTAGAACCGGCCGGCCTGGTAGACCATCGGTGCGAGTTCGGAGACCTCGGCGTACGTCACGCGTGCGATGAAGACGGTGTGCGTCTTCGCCTGGAAGCGCTCCTTGATCTCCGTCTCGATCGCGCCGGCGGATCCGTCGATGAGCGGGCTGCCGGCCGGCGCCCCGTGCCAGGCGACGCCGGCGAACTTGTCCTGGACCTTGGACGAGAACCGCTCGACGACATGGCGCTGCGTGTTGGCCAGGATGTTGATGCCCAGGTGCCGTGACTCGAACAGCGCCGGGTGGGTCCAGGACGACTTCTGCACGCACACCAGGACCAACGGGGGATCCAGGGACACTGAGGTGTAGGCGTTGGCGGCCAGGCCGCGGGGCCGGCCGTCGGCGGCCCTGGTCGTCACCACGGTCACCCCGGTCACGAACTTCCGGTTGAACTCCTTCAGTGACTCCGCGTCAGGAACGCTCAACCGCTCCGGTGCGCCGGTCCCGGCCGGTCCGATCTCGAAGGCGGAGTGGAGCGTCGGTACTCCGACGTCGGTCAGCAGATCACGGAGATCCCAGGAGACCCGTTCGCGGGCCACGCGGCCGTCACGAAGCAGTCCCTGCACCGAACCACGGGTCTGCACCCTGGTGCCCGTGGCGGGCACGTCGCGCAGGGGGTTGGTGAAGGTCCCGGTCGAGGACCAGAAGACGGCGAAGTCGTCCCCCTCGACGAAGATCTTGTCGACCGTGGTGCGCAGATCGGGAAATGCGGCCCGCACCTCGAGCACTTCCGACTTGAGTTCAGTCACGCCGTTCAGGCCGGGGGATCCGGCCTTTTCCTGGAGATAGTCGGCGTGCACGATCTCGTCGAGAGCGGCGACCTCACCGCGGTTCCACGCGGCGTCCCAGGCTGCACACACGAGCTGTTTGAAGTCGGTCATCGCGTTCCGGCTCCCATCGACGTCGTGACCAAGGAGCTGCTCCGGCGGGGTGGGGGAGCCGGTCGTCGCACCGTACGGCGGCCAGGGGCTCCCGAACAAGCGTTTTTATCGTTTCGACCCCGGGTCGCGCCGTGATTTCCGCTGAACGAGGGGGTTCGGGGGCAAATCCGATCGAATCGTCTCGAGACTGCGCTCAGCTCGGCGCTTACGCGGCGCAGCGCGCGGTCGGCTTTCGGTAGCGAAGTAGAAACGTTCCATCATGACGAATTTCTTGTTGCGCTTCCGTTTCTCGCTCGACGGCTCGTGACCTGGATATGTCTCTGACCTGCAGAAACAGGCGCGGCCTTGCCGTTGAGGCACGGAGGCGCGCCGGGTGCGGCCTGGACAAATCTTCGCGCAACTCTTGACCCGATACGAGCCAGTACAGAAACCTTCCTACTCGTCGCTGGCCAACAGGCCACGGACCGGCTTCGACACCACCGCGTGCAGCCGGGTGGTAAGCCGTCCGGACCTCTGTGGAGGCCCCGGCGAGAAGGCAAAGGAGGAGCGGCGATGAGCCTCGTGTTGTCACAAGTGCTGACCGTCGATAGCCCGCCCCCGGCCACTGGGGGGCCCCCTTATTCGAGCCAGGTATCGCTCTTTTTCTTCAACCTGAACGTGTTCTACGCCTTGGCCACCGTCTGCCTGCTTTTCGTCGTGGGCGCGGTGGGCTTGATCGACGCCGGTCTCGTTCGGCGCAAGAACCTGATGGACACGTGGATCCAGAAACTCGTGGCGTCAATGCTGGCCGCGATCGGTATCACGATCGTCGGCTATGCCATCTGGATTTGGCAGTACTACTCGGCCTTCGGCGTCCCCGACCCGCTGAAGACCGCCCTGGACGACTGGACGCCGTTCGGCCCGGCGCTGACGGAGTACTCGCAGAACCTCGACCCCGCCCACTACATCGAGGCGGACGTCTTCCAGGTCTTCGTGGCGTTCTTCATGGCGTACGTCGCCGTGGGTGGCGCACTGCTCCACTCGGCCGGTCTGGAGCGGGTGAAGGCCGTCCCGATGTACGTCATCGCGTTCGTCTTCGGTGCCCTGGTCTGCCCGTTCGTGCTCTACCTGACCTGGGGTTCGGTGGGTCCGCTCTCGAACAAGGGCGCACACGACTACATCGGTCAGTTCGCGCTCTACATCGTGGTCGGTGTCTGGGCGTTGATCCTCGCCTGGCGTGCCGGCCCGCGTATCGGCGCCTTCGACAAGGACCCCCGCACCGTGGGGCCGGTTCCGCACAACGTGGGTTGGACCGCAGTCGGCGTCGCGATCCTGATGTTCGCGGCTCCGTTCGCGTTCCTCGGATGCGGGTTCTTCGTTCCCGACGTCGGTTACTTCGGCATCTCGCTGAGCAACAGCGGTTTCGGCATCGTGGTCATCAACGTCTTCGCCGCGTACGTCGGTGGAGTCCTGGCCGGCGCCCTGATCTCGTACCGGACGCGTAACCCGATCTTCGTGCTGATCGGTATCCCGGCCGGGTACATCTCCACCGGTACGGCTCTGGACATCGGCCGGCCGTGGGAGATTCTGGTCCTCGCGTTCATCGGTATGTTCGTCGTCTACGGCACGTACCAACTGCTGTACAAGCTGAAGATCGACGACAAGAAGATCGTTCCGCTGGCCCTGGGTGGCGGCTCGTTCGGCGCTCTCGCAGGAGGAATTGTCGGCTCCGGCGACAAGACCGGCGGCTTCTTCGGCATCACGGAGGGCAAGTACGCCTTCCAGCACGCCGAGATCAGCATCGGTATGCAGGCGCTCGCGCTCGTCGTCACGATCGCCATCGCGGGGATCAGCGGCCTGATCCTCATCGTCGGTCTGGAGAAGACGATCGGTCTGCGCGTGAGCGAGGAGGACGAGCTCCGTGGCCTCGACGAGGCCTACTGGGGCACGCCGCCGCCGCCGTACGTCGACGAGATCCTGCTCGAATCCGACGTGGCTCCGACGTCCGGATCGCACCGCGCGGGACGTCGAGCACCGGAGACGGTCTCGTAAGGAACCTCCTGAAGGAGTGTCACCTTCCCACTGTGGCGGTCAGCGCCTGCTGGCCGCCACAGCTGTGTGACGGAAGGTCACAGAACCGTCCTGGCTCCGGACTGCGGTGGACCCTCCGTCCGGAGCCAGGACTCAGAGCTTGGACAGGCGGCTGAGAACCACGTCGCGGAAGCGGTCCCGGTCCAGGTGGGTGGCGACGGCGCGCTCGGGCAGAGCGCCGGCGTTGTCGACCGGCCGGCTGCTGCCGGAGCGGAAGGTGCAGCGGGTGTGGCCCCGGCGTTCGCCGCGAGCGGTGTCGACCTCCACGGTGGCGGGCTGAGTTTTGATCACGGCGTCGTCCAGAAGGGCGGCGACCACCACCACGTCGTGCAGTGGCCAGCCGTCGTCCCGGATGTCCCCGTAGCCGTGGACCATCTGGGTGAGAGCGAGTCCGATCGGAGTGGTGAGGTGGTCGAGGTCGGCGGGCGAGACCGCGGCGAGCAGCGTGATGTCCAGGCCGATCATGGAAATCTCGACGCGGGGTTCGGACAGCACCCGCTGGGCGGCTTCGGGATCGGCCCACACGTTGAACTCGGCCACGGGGGTCACGTTGCCGACGCCGTTGCCGCTTCCTCCCATCATGTAGACGCGGTCGATCGCGTCCAGGTGCTCCGGGTAGCGGTCGAAGAGCAGGGCCAGGTTGGTCAGCGGGGCCAGCGCGACGACCGTGATGCTGTGTGGTGCGGCCTCGGCGAGGATGCCGGCCATGGCCTCGACGGCGTGCGGCCCGTCGTTCGGGGGCGTGAAGTCGGGGACGGGCAGGCCGCCCAACCCGCTGGCGCCGTGAATCTGGCGGACGAACTCGCGGTTCGCGATCAACTCGGGCAGCAGACCGCCCAAGGGTTCCTCGGCGCCGACCGCCACCGGGATGGCCGACCGCTCCAGCATGGAGAGCAGGGTGTGCGCGTTGCGAGTGGAGGTGTCCAGGTCGGCGTTGCCGACCACGGTCGTCAGGGCGAGCACCTCGAGCTCGGGGCTGGCCACGGCGAGGGCGATCGCCCACGCGTCGTCCACCCCTGGGTCGGTGTCGATGATGATGCGGCGAGGCGGGGGTGGCACGATTCCTCCGTATCCGCGTCCAAGAGCGATGAGCCACTTGAAGCGATTCGACTTCTGCGCGTAATACTAGAGGACGGTTTTCCGGCTCCCCCGGGCGCTGGAACCCAAACTAAGCATAATTCGGGGAGTTTTCACCGGAACCGCCGGCGGGCCGTGGCCAAATCGAATCGGTTCTAGTATAGTCCGGCCATGGCTCGCGAGACGGTACCGGTCGTCGGGTGATCCCCGGCGGGCCAGGACGTCGGCGTACCCCGGGCACGGGTCGGGTCCACATTCTTTCGACTGCCGTGACAACGGCTGATGACCTCGGATCAGAAGGCGCGTGATGACTACTAACAAGAGCGGGTTGCGGGCGCTGGTAGTCGGCGAGTCCTGGATCAAGCACACGATCCACATGAAGGGCTTCGACCACTTTCAGAACACCGAGTACGAGGAAGGTGCGGGAGTCTTTCTCCACTGCCTGGAGCGCTCCGGCATCGATGTCACCTACATCCGGGGCCACGAGGTGTCCGGTCGGTTCCCGACGGCTGCCGCCGAACTGGCCCAGTTCGACGTGGTGGTCATCAGCGACATTGGTGCGAACTCGTTCCTGCTGTGTGACGAGACCTTCCTCCATTCCCAGCTCACGGTGAACCGCCTCGAACTGCTGGCCGACTACGTCGAGCAGGGCGGGGGCCTGGTCATGGTCGGGGGGTACCTGAGCTTCTCGGGCATCGAGGGGCGCGCCCGATACGGCCGGTCCCCGTTGGCCCGCGTCCTGCCGGTCGAGATGTTCGACCGCGACGACCGCGTCGAACTGCCCGAGGGGTTTCAGGCCCAGGTCGATCTCCCGGAGCACCCGGCTCTCGGGGGAACGCCGCCGCAGTGGCCGACACTGCTCGGCTACAACCAGTTCGTGGCGAAGCCCGAGGCCACCGTGGTTGCGAGCCGGGGCGACGACCCCATCCTCGTCACCGGGTCCTACGGCGCCGGCAACACGGTCGCGTTCGCGTCGGACCTGGCACCGCACTGGGCCCCTCCGCAGTTCATGAACTGGGAGCACTACCCGCGACTGTGGGAAGCGATCCTCACCTGGGCCGCCGCGGGGCGTTCCGGGCGCGGGTCGACCACCTCGTAAGCGGACTGAACTGTGGCGCCGGCGCCGGGAGGTGACGTGGCAGAGGTCAGCGAGTCTGGCGGTCGGGTCGTCGTCGTGGGGGCGATCAACACCGACATCGTCATCAACGCGCCGCGACTACCGGGTCGTGGTGAGACGGTTGTCGGCGACTCGGTGCAGCGCTTCGGAGGGGGCAAGGGCGCCAACGCGGCGGTTGCTGCAGCGCGGGCCGGTGCTGACGTCCGGTTGATCGGTGCGGTCGGGAAGGACGCCGACGGGGCTCACGCGCTACAAGATCTGACGAGTGATCAGGTCAACGTTGAGGCGGTCAGCCAGTTGGACGGTGTCGCCACGGGTGCGGCGCTGATCGTCGTGGACGCCGACGGCGACAACCAGATCGCCGTGGGTGCCGGCGCCAACGGGCACGTCTGTGCCGAGACCGTGGCGGGTGTACTCGAATCCCTGTTGCCGGTCGCCGGTTGTGTGCTGGTCTCCACGGAGATCCACGGGCCGGCGGCGGCTGCTGCCGTTCGCCGGAGCGTCGACGCGGGGGTCGGCTGTATCCTCAACCCCGCCCCGGTCATCCCAGAGATTCTCGATCTCCGTGGTCCGCACCTGATTCTCACGCCCAACCGGTACGAAGCCATCGACTTCGCAGCCCGGATCACCGGCGAGGCGCAGTCCGATGTGTCCGAGGCCGCGGTCGCGCGGGCGGGTGCGGCGCTGACCGCGCACACCGGCGGCGCGGTCGTGATCACGTTGGGCGGCGACGGGGTTCTGGTGTGCCGCGGCGCGGAGCAGACGAAGGTGCCGGCGCTGCCCGCCACGGTCCGCGACACCACGGGTGCCGGCGACACGTTCAACGGCGTTCTGGCTGCGCGCCTGGCGGCGGGCGACGACCTCCGCACCGCCGTCGTCGCAGCTGTCACTGCTGCCTCGATCTCGGTCGCCTCGGCGGGGGCACGAACCGGGATGCCCACGTGGCGGCAGATCCAGGAGGTCGCCCGGGATCGGGCGGCCGAACTTCTTTCGAGCGGAGTGAATCCATGAGCGCTGTGTCGCAGACGTACGAAGAGGCGAAGGCTGCCCGCAGCCGACTGATCGACCAGTTCCGCAGCGCCTGGGAAGCCGCTGACCTCGACGGGCTGATGGCGCTCATGACGGAGGACGCCGTGTTCCGCGCAGCGATCGGGCCGGAGCCGGGCCAGACCTTCCAGGGGGCGGCCGAGGTCGAACGAGGGTTCCGCTTCTACCTGGCGAAGGCGCCGGGGGGAAACTCCACCACCGAGACGGCGGTGGACCTCATCTCCCCGGACTTCGCCGTGACGAGGTGGCGCACGCGAACCGTCGGCGCCGACGGAACCGTGATCGAGACGGCCTCGTGCGACATCTTCGAGTTCGAAGGGCCGCTGATCCGGTTCAAGGACACCTACCGCAAGGTGAACGCGACGCCCTGACCTGCTGCTGCGGTGCGGTGGATCGGACGCGATGGCCGGTCCACCGCCGGCTCGCCGTGGGCGCAGTCTGCCTCGTCACTGCGTTACGAGGCAGAAATATAGAAAGCATTCGAAGATGCCGTCTGCGGGGCGTTTCCTGCGCCTTTGTAGCTCAGGAGTTTCCTGGAAGCGCAACTATTGACGGCCAACTAGAATCGATACTACCGTCCGGAGAACCCGCAAGGGGGCGTTCAACGCCACCAGGCGTCTCACGAGTTGCGCGCTCGGCTCCGTGAGCCATCGGGGGGCGGCATCACCCGGTGCCAGGCCGCTCGGTCCCCGGCAGTCCCGTACGCACGATCCGGAAATTCTGTTCGAGGAGTCAGGTATGGCGCTCAAGTTCTGGGTGACGACCCCGTTCTTCTACCCCGACATGTCCCGCCCGTGGGCGGAAGTCCTGGACGGCATGATCAAGATCGTCGATGCCGCCGAGGAGCTCGGCTTCGAGGGCATCACGATCAACGAGAACCAGTTCCAGAACTACACGTGCAACCCCTCGGCGATGATGTTCGCGACCGTGGCCGCGCAGCGCACCAAGCGGCTGCGGATCAAGCCGGGCGTCGTCGTCCTGCCGGCCTACAACCCGCTGCTCGTCGCCTCGCAGATGGCGCTGCTGGATCACCTGGCGCCGGGGCGGACGGGCATCGGCGTCGCGCGTGGCGGCAGCCGCTACCAACTGGACCGGCTCGGCGTGAAGCCCGAGGACCAGCGGCCGATGTACGAGGAGTCGCTGGAGATCATCCGGCGGCTGTTGACCGAGGACGAGGTCGAGCACCAGGGGAAGTACTACTCGTTCCCCCGGACGACGTTGGTCCCGAAGCCGATTACGAAGCCGCACCCCGAGCTGTGGATCGCGTCGCAGAGCGCGGCCGGCGTCCGCAAGGTCGCTCAGACCGGCCTGAACCTCGTCACCGCGCCGAACTTCGGAAGTTTCGAGCCGCACGGCGACCTGGAAGTACTGCTCGCTGCCTACGACGACGAGCTCAAGAAGACGGGGCAGCCCCGTGGACAGGTGATGGTGCTCCGCCACACCTCCGTCGGGCGCACCGAGGAAGAGGCACTGGAGTACTTCGACGACCTCGTCAACGAGTACAACCACTACATGGCGCTCGTGAAGGGTGAGGGCACCACCGAGACCCGCGAGGCACGGCTCACCACTCGCGGTGCGGGCTCGAGCCGTGACTACGTGACCAAGGGCTGCATGCGGCCGGAGGAGTACAGCTTCTCCACCGAGGGCCTGTGGGAGAAGTACGACGACCCGGTCTTCACCACGCCTGACCGCATGATCGAGCGGTTCAAGACCTACGAGGAGATGGGCGTCGACCACATCGCCTGCCTCATCGCCGTGGGGCAGCCAATCGAGGCCGTCATCAAGAACATGGAGCTGATGGCCGAAGCGGTACTGCCGGCCTTCCGCTGACGACACCAGCACTGCACCGGTGTGCGTTCGGAGCACACCTTCGACGGCACGGGAGGCGACAGCATTGATTTCCGAGATTCGCGAGTACGTGGCCATGCCAGGGCGGCTGCCGGACGTCATCGCCTTCTTCCACGAGGACGTCATTCCGCTCTTCCACAAGCACGGCATGGAGTTCACGCAGATGGGCGTCACCACGATCGGTGACAACTCCTTCGGCGAGTTCGTCTACACGATGCGGTTCGCCGACCTGGCCGAGATGGAGCAGAAGTGGGGTGCTTTCGTCGCCGACCCCGGCTTCGGCTCGGCGCTGGCGGCGCGTGAGGCGAAAGGCCCGCTGTACCGGGCCATTCGCCGCCGGGTCATCGACAGCGGCCAGTTCGACCACCTCCTCGGTGACCTCACATCAGATTGATTAGTTGAGAGCGTGCCGGCACCTCTGTCGAACCTGAAAGGGAACGGGTAATGCGGTTCAGTCACAACCTGATCGGTAACCAGGACAACTACAAGCACTGCCATTACCCGCTGTACCCGCCGGGAACGGAGTACATCTCCAGCTACATCGAGTCGCGCGGCGGCCCGTTCCCGGCCACCCAGTTCTTCGGGCTGCAGGCGTTCATCCGCGAGTACCTGATGAACCCGATCACGCTCGAGGACATCGACGAGGCCGAGTTCGTGCTGCGGGAGCAGGGCATGCACTTCAACCGGGCGAACTGGCTCGGGATCCTCGAGGACCACGGGGGGTTCCTGCCCGTCGAGATCGAGGCGGTTCCGGAGGGGCTCGTCATCCCGGCGCGGAACGTGCTGGTGCAGATCATCAACACCGACCCGAAGTACTACTGGGCGACCTCGTTCTTCGAGACCGCGCTCCTCCGGTCGGTGTGGTACCCGTCCACGATCGGCACCGTCAGCTGGATGTGCAAGCAGATCCTCAACGAGGCGCTGGCGCGAACCTCGGACGCACCCGAGGGCTACGTGCGCGGCATGTTCGCCGACTACGGAGCGCGTGGTGTCTCCTCGCTGGAGTCGGCCGCCCTCGGTGGCATGGCGCACCTGGTGAACTTCCACCAGGGTGGGACCGTCACCGCGCAGCTGGCGGCCAAGCACTTCTACAACGCGATCGACACGGTCCTCATGTCGGGCCCGAACTCCGAGCACGCCGGCTTCATGGCCTGGGGCAAGGAGAACGAGGCCGCGGCCATCAAGAACATGCTGGACGTCTTCGAGTCGGCGGGCTTCGCCCTGGTTCTCACGGACACGTACGACCACGAGAACTGCGTCAAGAACATCATCGGTCGAGAGCTGAAGAGCCAGATCGAGAGCTTCCCGGGCCTGGTCGGCATCCGGCCGGACTCCGGCGACCTCGTTCAGGTCACCTCTGACACCACGGAGTGGTTGCTCGACATCTTCGGCGGTGAGACCAACTCGAAGGGCTACCGGATCCTGCCCCCGTTCATCCGCGTGGTCCAGGGTGACGGCATGACGTTGGAGACCCTGCCGCAGGCACTGGCCGAGTTGGAGCGTCGCGGTCTGGCCGCCGACAACGTGGTGTTCGCGATGGGTGGCGGTCTCCTGCAGCGCTGGAACCGCGACACGATGAACTTCGGTCAGAAGGCCAGCGCGGTCTGCGTCGACGGGACCTGGCGTGACATCGCGAAGTCGCCGGTGGGCTCGCCCTTCAAGAAGTCCAAGGGTGGCCGGCTCGCCCTGCAGCGTCGCGACGGCGAGTACGTCACCGTCCCGAAGGGCTCGATCCCCGAGTCGGAGAATGTTCTCGAGCCGGTGTACCGCAACGGCAAGCTCCTGCGGATGCACCACTTCGAGGAGGTCCGGGCCAACGCCGAGGTTCCGGTCCCGCGGTCCTACTACGAGGAGTTCGCGGTCAAGGTGCACGCCGAGAAGGCGGGGTAGGAGAGCGTATGAGGGTCCCGCTGGCGCACCCGGACAAGTTCTTCATCGACGGGGCATGGGTCGATCCGTCCACCTCGGACACCATTCAGGTGATCGAGGCGGCGACGGAACAGCCCTTCTACACCGTTGCCGAGGCGCGGGAGACCGATGTCTCCCGCGCCGTCGGGGCGGCCCGTGCCGCGTTCGACGAGGGTCCGTGGCCGCAGATGTCCCACGCGGAGCGTGCGGAGTATCTGCGGGCCATCGCCGCCGCCGTCGACGAGCGTGTCGACGACATGGTGGAGATCTGGCCGCGCGAGTCGGGCATCATCTCGGCCGTCGTGAAGCCGGTGATGACGGAGATTCCGGCGGCCTTCACCTACTACGCCGACCTCGCCGACCGGTTCGCCTTCGAGGAGGCGGTCACCCCGACGGGTTCGGTCGGAACCACCGGGGCGATCGTCGCCGAACCGGTCGGCGTCGTCGGGGCGATCATTCCGTGGAACGCCCCGATGACGTTGATCGCCTTCAAGCTCGCGCCGGCGCTGCTGGCCGGGTGCACGGTGGTCCTCAAGGGGTCGCCGGAGGCGCCGGGGGCTCCGTACGTGATCGCGGAGATCGCCGAGCAGGTCGGCCTCCCGAAGGGCGTGGTCAACGTGATCACCGCCGACCGGGAGGCCTCCGAGGCGCTGGTGCGCGATCACCGGGTCGACAAGATCGCCTTCACGGGCTCGACGGCTGTCGGGCGGCGGATTGCCGCGCTGATGGCCGACCGGATCGGGCGCTACACGCTCGAGCTGGGGGGCAAGTCCCCGGCGATCGTCCTCGACGACATCGATCTCGCCGAGGCGGCGGACGCCCTCGTCGGGGGCACCTGTTTCCTGTCCGGCCAGATCTGTGCGTCGTTGACCCGGGTGATCGTCTCCTCCGGCCGGCACGACGAGATGGTCGAGCTGCTCGCCGAGCGGTTCTCCCGGGTGAAGGTCGGTGACCCCTTCGACCCGAGCGTTCAGATGGGGCCGCTGGCCACCGCGACGCATCGGGACCGGGTCGAGAGCTACATCGCTCTCGGGCGGAGCGAGGGCGCGACGCTGGCGGCCGGCGGCGGCCGGCCGAACGGGCTCGACCGAGGCTGGTTCGTCGAGCCGACGTTGTTCGGCAACGTCGACAACTCCTGGCGGATCGCCCAGGAGGAGATCTTCGGGCCGGTGCTGTGCGTGATCCCCGCCCGGGACGAGCAGGACGCGGTGCGGATCGCCAACGACTCCATTTACGGGCTGAACGCGTCGGTGTTCACTCACGACACCGACCGCGCCCGAGCGATCGGCCGCAAGCTGCGCGCGGGAACGGTCGGGCAGAACGGGAACCGGGCCGATTTCGGCGTCGGGTTCGGCGGTTTCAAGCAGTCCGGATTCGGCCGCGAGGGTGGTGTCGCGGGACTGTACCCGTACCTGGAGAACAAGACGATGATCCTCAACCAGTCACCGAACACGTCCCCTGACCTGCGTTAGGATTCGAGCTCATGCCAAGGGGCCTCCCATGACGGAAGATTCGGCTCGGGGACTCCACGTCTTCGATCTGGACGGGACGTTGCTCCGCAGCGCCGCCACGTTGGAGATCGCCCGCCACCTGGGGCGGGACGAGGTCGGACGGGACATCGAGGAGCGCTGGCTCGCCGGGAAGATCACCGCCACCGCGTTCTGGGAGACCCTGCTCGAGATCTGCAACGCGGCGAGCGAGGCCGACCTCGAGGCGGCGTTCCTCTCCGGTCCGTGGATGGCGGGCATCGCGGAGACCTTCGCCGACATCCGCTCCCGGGGCGAGCGCGTCATCGTGATCTCCCAGTCGCCGCTGTTCTTCGTCCGTGGCCTCGAGCGCTGGGGCGCGCACGAGACATATGGTTCTGCCGTGGAGATCGGCCGACCCGTGACGGACACCGCGACCCTGCTGCCCGAGGCCAAGGTCGAGATTGCCCAGGAGGCGCTCGCCCGCTGGAATCTGACCCCGCGGGAGTGCGTGGCCTACGGCGACTCCACGAGCGACGTGAACCTCTTCGAGTGGTTGCCGAACACGGTCGCGGTCAACGCCAGTCCGGTGCTGGAGGGTCTGGCGGCGGCGCGGTACGTGGGGACGGACATCCGCGAGGCGTACGCCGTCGGACGGCAGTTGCTGAGCAACGCAGGCGCGGGGGGCCGGGGCGGGCAGGAGGGCGCGCAGGTGCCCAGTGGGAACCGGTCGACGTGACCCAGCAGAAGCGCCGACGTCCCACGATGAAGGAGGTCGCCGAGCACGCCCAGGTGTCGTTGAGCACGGTGAGCTACGTGATCAACAACTCCGGGCCGGTGGCCCCGGAACGCCGCAAGCGGGTGCTCGACGCCGTCCGGGCGCTGGAGTACTCACCCAACGAGTCGGCGCGCAACCTCAAACGGCGAAGCCCGTCCACGGTTGGTCTGGTGGTTCCTCAGTTGACCAACCAGTTCTTTGCGCTGGTCGCCGAAGGCGTGGAGAAAGCGGCGTCGGAACGGGACGTCCTGGTGGTTCTCGTCGTGCCGGACGCGGAGCTGCCGGAGGACAAGCAGGCGCAGCTGCTCCGCCGACAGCGCGTTGACGGCGTCATCTACCTGTCGGGAACCGGCTCGATCCCCGCTGCGATCTACGAGATCGCGCGGTACGGCCCGGTGGTGCTGGTCGACGAGGAGATCCCGGGCTCAGGACTGCCGGCGATCGTCTCGGAGTCCCGCAAAGGGGCTCGGGAGGTCGCCGCCCACGTCCTGGAGCAGGGGCACCGACAGATCGCAGTGCTCAGCGGACCGCTCGCGCTGTGGACGGCGCGGCAGCGCCTGGCCGGCTATCGCGAGGCGTTCGCGGGAGCGGGGCTGGACCCGGACTCGGTGCCGGTGCACGAGGGCGACTATGACGAGGCGTCAGGGCGCCAGCTGGCGGCCGAGGTACTTGCCGCCGATCCGCGGCCCACGGCGTTGATCTGTGCCAACGATCTGCTGGCGATCGGTGCGATGGAGTACTGCCGCGAGGCGAAGCTCCGAGTGCCGGAGGACGTGAGCGTCGTCGGGTTCGACGACCTGCCGCTCTCCGCCTACCTCACGCCACGGCTGACGACGGTGCGCCAGCCGGCGCACGACATGGGGTACCGGGCCGCCTCCGCGCTGTTCGACCTGCTGGAGGGCGGCGAGGGGGGCAGGATCGATGAGCTGCCCGTGACTGTGCAGATCAGAGAGTCGGTCAGTCCGCCGCCCGGCTCGGCATAAGGCTTACGCGCCCCACCCCGCAACGGTGTGGCCGATCGAGTGGACTGGTGGGTCCGTCAACTCCCACCGACGAACCGTCAGCGAGGTAGCCGGCGGTCGGCAGCATGCCCTTCCGGAGAGGGAACACAAGCTATGACGCAACTCGAGCAGTTTCGAATGCTCATCGGTGGCGAGCTCGTCGAGGCGGGGTCGGGGCGCACCTTCGAGTCACAGAACCCGTACACCGGCACGGCGTGGGCCTCGATCCCCGACGGCGACACGACCGATGTCGATGCCGCAGTTGCGGCGGCCCGGGCAGCACTCGAGGGCGAATGGGGGCGCACGACCGGCTTCGCGCGGGCGGCCTGTCTTCGTCGCCTGGCCGACCTGGTGACGGAGAACGCCGAATGGCTGGCGCGGCTCGAAGTCATGGACTCGGGCAAGCTGTATCGGGAGATGCTGGGTCAGCTCAACGGCCTGGGAGCGTGGTTCCACTACTACGCCGGACTCGCGCAGACCTTGGAGGGGCGTCAGGTTCCGGCGTCCAACCCCAACTACCTCGTCTACACCCGGAACGAGCCCGTGGGTGTGGTCGCGGCGATCACCCCGTGGAACTCGCCGCTGCTGTTGATGACGTGGAAGCTCGCTCCGGCGCTGGCGGCCGGCTGCACCTTGGTGATCAAGCCGTCCGAGCACGCACCGAGCTCCACCCTGGGATTCGCGACGCTGATCGAACAGGCCGGCATCCCGGCGGGCGTGGTCAATGTCGTCTCGGGGCTGTCCCGTTCCGTCGGTGAGCACCTGGCCGCTCATCCGGGGGTCGACAAGGTCGCCTTCACCGGTTCGACCGAGACCGGACGGGCCGTCGCGAGGACGGCGGCCGATCGTCTGATCCCCGTCACGTTGGAGCTGGGCGGCAAGTCTCCCCAGATCGTCTTCCCGGACGCCGACCTCGCTGCGACGGCGAACGGTCTGGTCGCGGGTGTCTTCGCGGCCACCGGCCAGACCTGCATGGCCGGGTCACGTCTGATCGTCCACGAGTCCGTGCGTGACGAACTGCTCCAGCTGGTCGCCGAGCGGGCGTCCCGAATCAAGCTCGGGGACCCCTTCGCCGATGACACCGAGATGGGTCCGGTTGCGAACGAGCCGCAGTTCCGCAAGGTCGTCGGCTACCTCGAGACCGCCAAGGCCGAGGGTGCGGAGGTCGCCTACGGCGGTGCCGCCGAGGACGCGCTGGGCGGCTACTTCGTGAAGCCGACCGTCCTGAGTGTGAAGCGGACCGACACGGTCTTCCGGGAGGAGGTGTTCGGCCCGGTGCTGTCCGCCGTGACCTTCACGGACGAGGACGAGGCGGTCGCCGTCGCCAACGACACTCCCTACGGGCTCGCTGCCGCGGTGTGGACCAAGGACATCCATCGCGGGCACCGGGTTGCCGCCGCTCTCCGGGCGGGCACCGTGTGGATCAACGCGTATCGCGTCGTGTCGCCGTCGGTGCCGTTCGGTGGGTACAAGCAGTCCGGGCTCGGCCGCGAGAACGGGGCCGAAGCTATCGATCCCTATCTGCAGACCAAGGCGGTCTGGGTCGAGCTGACCGGCGGCACCCGCGACCCCTTCACCCTGGGCTGATCGGTGAGCTGGGGTCGGGTCGTTGTCGATCGAGGACAGGGAGTGTCGTGATGTCCGGTGACGTCGCCGTCGAAGGCGGTCTCCTTTGGGTCGGCCCCGGCCAGACCTACCAGGACGGGCTGGTCTACGTCCGGGACGGAGTCGTCGTCCACGCCGGTCCGGCGCAGCCCGGCATCGTCCCGCCCGGGACCCCTCGCATCAACGCGACCGGCTGCACCGTCCTGCCCGGGCTGATCGACGCCCACGTCCACCTGACGACCAACTCCGACCATCGGAACGTGATCCCGAGCGACACGTACCGAGGTCAGGTGACGCGACCCGCCAAGCTGTTGCACGGTCAGCGCAACGCGTGGCGGGCGCTGGCGGCCGGCTTCACGACGCTCCGGGTCATGGGGCACCGGGGCGTCGGTGAGATCGAACTGCGCGACTTCATCGACTCCGGTCTGGCCGTCGGGCCCCGACTCGTCGTCTCGCCCTGGTGGATCACCATGACCCACGGCCACGGTGACCTCTTCTACCCGCCCTACACGCCTCGCCGGCAGTGGGACACCGCCGACGGGGTTGAGGAATGCCGCAAGCTGGTTCGCCTCCAGGCTCGTGAGGGCGCCGACTTCATCAAGGTCATGGCTAGCGGCGGCATGGCGCGGGGAGAGCAGCCGCACTGGCCGAACTACACCGTCGAGGAACTGACGGCCATCGTCGAGACCGCCCACGACCTGGACCTCCGGGTCGCGGCGCACGCGTTGTCGATCGAAGGCATCCGGCGCTGTCTCGCCGCCGGTGTCGACAGCATCGAGCACGGCTCGTACCTGGACCGGGACGCGGCCGCCGAGATGGCTGCCCGCGGGACCTTCCTGGTGCCGACCATGGCCTTCAACGACTGGTGTCAGCAGGAGGGTCTGCTCCGCGGTCTGACCGAGCAGGGTGTCGCCGACCTCAGCGACGCCCACGACCGCACCCTGGAGGCGTTCGCGTTCGCGCGCGAGGCCGGGGTCCGGGTCGTGATGGGGACGGACTCCTCGGGCACGCTGTGCCCGTTCGGCGCGCACGCCCGCGAACTCGAGTTGTACGTCAAGCACGGGATGACCGTCGACGAGGCGCTGGCGACCGCGACCGTCAACGCCGCGGAGCTGCTCGACCGGCCCGACCTCGGTGCGCTGCGGGCCGGTGCCGCCGGTGACATCGTCGTCGTCGAGGGCGACGTGCTCGCCGACATCACCCGCTTGGGGCAGAGAGAGAACATCCAGCACGTCGTGCGGGCCGGACAGGACCTCAGTGCACACCTGCGCACCGGGCTGGATGTCCTCGACCTCTGACGGTCGCGTCCACTGTTTCTGGCGGAACCTCAGATCGCTCCGGCCGAGCGGAGCTCCTCGATGGACTCTGGGGAGTAACCCAGAGAACCCAGGATCGCGTCAGTGTGCGCGCCGAGGGCCGGCACGGCGTCCATGCGCGGCTCGATCCCTCCCAGCGACGCGGGCGGCTTCAGCGCACGGATCTCGCCACCGGGGCTGTCGACCGTCACCCAGCGATCCCGGGATGCCAGTGCCGGATGCTCCAGGAACTCGTTGACGGTGTTGACGCGGGCGTTGGCGATCCGTGCGGAGTCGAGCAGGCGAAGAGCCTCGTCCGTGGACAGTTGCCCGATTCGCTTGCCGATCAGGGCGTTCAGCTTCTCCCGGTGGTCACACCGGGCCGAGTTGATGGCGAACTCGGGATTAGAGGCCAGACCGGGGTCCTCCATCACCACTCGGCAGAACTCGCGCCATTCCTCCTGGCTCTGCACGGCAAGCATGATGATGTCGCCGCTGGAACTGGCGTAGGGGCCGTACGGGGAGATCGTGGCGTGCTCGGCCCCGACCCGGCGCGGAGGTTCGCCACTGTACATCGTGTAGTAGGCGGGACTGCCCATCCACTCGGCGAGCGACTCGAACAGCGAGACCTCGACCGGCGCGACGACACCCGTGTTCGCCCGGTGCAGCAGCGCCGTCAGGATGCCGGTGTAGGCGTACATGCCCGCGGAGATGTCGGCGACGGAGATGCCGACCCGGGCGACGCTGTCGGGTTGGCCGGTGATCGACACCAGCCCGGCCTCCGACTGGACGAGGAGGTCGTAGGCCTTGCGGTGCGCCCAGACGCCGGTCGTTCCGTACCCGGAGATCGTGGCGTGGATGAGCCGGGGGTACTTCTCGGCGAGCGTGGGTGCGTCCAGGCCGAGGCGCCCGATCGCACCGGGGCCGAGGTTGCTGAGGAAGACGTCGGCGCCGGAGAGAAGTTGGTGGAGAATCGTGAGGCCCTCCGGCCGCTTGAAGTCCAGGGTCAGCGACTCCTTGGACCGGTTGAGCCAGATGAAGTAGCTGGACTCGCCGTGCACCCGCTCGTCGTAGCTTCGCGCGAAGTCGCCGACGCCCGGCCGCTCGATCTTGATCACCCGTGCGCCCAGATCCGCGAGTTGTCGCGTCGCGAAGGGGGCGGCCACGGCCTGCTCGATGCTGACCACGGTGACGCCGTCGAGGGGGAGCACCTGCACCTCCGGGTTCGGGACCGGGCGGCGCCGGCTGGTCAGCCGACGCGCTGCGCGTCCATAGAATCGTGTCAAGTACGAGACGGCTTGGAGCTTGGACGCTCCAGCCCACCGCGCGTGGTTAGAACGGATTCATACGCGCGTGCGCTGTGGTTTCACGCACTATAACCGCTCCTCCGGGGCGTAATCCCCCGCTCTTGACATGAAAAGTAGAATCGTTAATAGTCTCCGGCCTTTGCGTGCCAAGGTCGGTGCCTGATCGCTGGGACCCCAGTCGGGAAGCTGACACGGAAGCCGAGGATGCGATGAGTTCGTTTGCGCCGGAGATCCTGCATCCGAACGCGGGGGCGCCGTGGAGTTTGAACCGGCGGCTGATGCTGTTCAGTGGGCGGGCGAATCCGGCGCTGGCCGGGCAGATCGGGGCGCACATCGGCCTGGCGCCGAGCCGGGTGAAGTTGAAGACCTTCTCCAGTGGAGAGGTCTACTGCCGTTACGAGGAGTCGATCCGCGGCGCGGACGTCTTTCTCATCCAGCCGATGTGCCGCAATGACGAGACGGGCCTGAGTGCCAACGACGCCCTGCTCGAGCTGATGGTGATGATCGACGCGGCGGTCGGGGCCAGTGCGCACCGGGTGATCGCCGTGACGCCCTGGTACGGATACTCGCGTCAGGACAAGAAGAGCGCACCGCGGGAGCCGATCTCGGCGCGGATGGTGGCGCGCATGCTCGAGTCCGCCGGTGTCGACCGCGTTCTCGCCATGGATCTGCATGCCGGGCAGATCCAAGGAATGTTCCAGGTGCCGTTCGATCACATGACGGCGATGATGGTGCTGGCCGAGCACTTCAACCAGCTCGCCGCCGATCACACCGCGACCGGTGTCCGGCCCGAGGACTACGTCGTGGTCGCCCCGGATGCCGGGCGGGTGAAGCTGGCGAAGAAGTTCGCGGACCTGCTGCGCGCCGATCTGGCGATCCTGGACAAGGAGCGGCCGGCCCAGCAGGTTGCCGAGATCGGTGCGGTCATCGGGGACGTGCAGGGCAAGGTGGCGCTGATCGTCGACGACATCATCGACACCGCGGGCACGTTAC
This sequence comes from Sporichthya brevicatena, assembly GCF_039525035.1. Lineage (NCBI taxonomy): Bacteria > Bacillati > Actinomycetota > Actinomycetes > Sporichthyales > Sporichthyaceae > Sporichthya > Sporichthya brevicatena. The sequence goes on along the minus strand of NZ_BAAAHE010000001.1, from coordinate 98,237 downwards.
GAGCAGCCGCCGAGACCGTGATGAACGCCGGCGCCGGCCGGGTGTGGGCGGCCGCGACGCACGCCGTGCTCAGTGGAAACGCCTACGAGAACCTCCAGGCCGCGCCATTGGAGGAGATCGTGGTCACCGACACGATCCCCCTGGCCCCCGGGGCACCGGAGAAGATCCGCGTGGTGTCGTGCGCCGGGATCCTCGGTGACACGATCCAGCGGATCTATCAGTGTGATTCCGTCAGCGAAGTGTTCGGCGGTCACAACCAGGTGTTCTGAATCAGACTCCTCCACGCGTAATCGCATCCCGCGGAGTGACCCGATGGCTCGAATCTGCGTCTTCTGCTCGTCGAGCGAGACGATCGCCGCCCACTACGTCGCGCTGGGGACCGAGGTGGGGGAGGCCATTGCCGCGCGCGGGCACTCGCTCGTCTCCGGCGGCGGATCAGTGTCGACCATGGGAACGCTGGCCCGGGCGGCGCGGGCCGGCGGCGCGCACACGACCGGTGTGATCCCGGAGGCGCTCATCGACTGGGAGGGCGCCGATCACGAGGCGGACGAACTGATCGTCACGCCCGACGTGCGTTCCCGCAAAGGGGAGATGGACGCCCGCTCCGACGCCTTTCTCGTGCTGCCCGGGGGGATCGGGACGCTCGAGGAGTTGCTGGAGATCTGGGTCTCGCGCGTGCTCGCCATGCACCACCGGCCCGTGGTCGTCCTCGATCCCGACGGGCTGTACGCCCCGTTGCGCGACCAGGTGCGGCTCCTGCTGGAGCGCGGCTTCCTGAGAACCGAGGCGGCCGAGGTCCTGCAGTGGGCCACCACTGCCGAGGAGGCGTTCGACCGGATCGAGGCCGAACTGGCCGCCGGCCCCGAGAACCCGCCGCCGGCTGCAGGGGAGTTGCTCGAAGCAGAGCCCTGATCCCGCCGGCAGAGCCGCCGAGACAGGTGTCCGACGTCTCGGTGGTTCAGTCGTGCGCGAAGTCAGGGCGGGCGTAAAACGCCCAAATTAGAACGGTTTCGAAAAGCGGCACAGCGCAGCAACCCAACGTTAACGCGCGAGGTGACCGGAACTCTTGACGCGCGAAGTAGAACCGTTAATAGTTCAGCGTTATCGCGGTCGCGGCGTCAGCCGGGACCACCTCGATGAGGAGGCGCGGGATCCCGTCAGCCGGCGGCTGGCGTCATCGGAGCGCTTCATTCCCACTGGTTCGATTTCTGGTTCGACACGTGGGGTTGCTCGCCGGAAATAAACGTTTCTTATCAGGAAGGCGCAACCGATGTCGCTGGGTGACCCGTTCGACAACCTGATCATCAACACGGACAACTACAAGCACTGTCACTACCCCCTGTACCCGCCGGGGACGGAGTACGTCTCCTCGTACGTCGAATCCCGTGGCGGACTCTTCCCCGTGACGATGTTCGTGGGGCTGCAGGCCTACCTGCGTGACTACCTCATGCGCCCGGTCACGTTGGAGGACGTGGACGAGGCCGAGTACCTGATGCGCGAACAGGGCATGCACTTCAACCGCGAGAACTGGATGGGCATCATCAACGACCACGGCGGTTACCTGCCGGTCGAGATCGAGGCCGTCCCCGAAGGTCTGGTCGTGCCGTCTCGCAACGTGCTCGTCCAGCTGATCAACACCGACCCGAAGTACTACTGGGTCACCAGCTTCTTCGAGACCGCGTTCCTCCGGGCCATCTGGTACCCGACCACGGTCGGAACCCTGTCGTGGCTGTCGAAGCAGGTCATCCGGATCGCGCTGGAGCGCACCTCCGACAACGTCGGCATTCTTCGCCACATGCTGCACGACTACGGCGCACGTGGCGTCAGCTCGCAGCAGTCCGCGGCCCTCGGCGGCCTGGCCCACCTGGTCAACTTCAGCCAGAGCGACACCACGCCGGGCATCCTCGCCGCCAAGCGCTGGTACAACGCGGTGGCTCCCTCCAACTCCGGCCCGAACTCCGAGCACGCCGGCTTCACCGCGTGGGGTCGCGACTACGAGGTCGACGCCATCCGGAACATGCTGGAGACCTACCGCGACCACGGCGTCGCGCTCGTCCTGACCGACTCCTACGACCACGAGAACTGCGTCAAGAACATTCTCGGTGGCGAACTCAAGGAGCTCGTCCAGAACTTCCCCGGCCTGGTCGGGGCGCGTCCGGACTCCGGCGACATCGTGCAGGTCACCGCCGATACCACCGAGTGGCTGATGGACGCCTTCGGGTACGAGGTCAACAGCAAGGGCTTCAAGGTGCTGCCCCCGTTCATCCGCGTGGTGCAGGGCGACGGCGTGAACATGCACTCCCTCAAGGCGGTGTTCATCGAGATGGAGCGCCGCGGCCTCTCCGCCGAGAACGCGGTGTTCGGCATGGGTGGCGGTCTGCTGCAGCACGTGAACCGCGACACGAACAACTTCGGCATGAAGGCCAACGCGGTCATGGTGAACGGCGAGTGGCGCAACATCGCCAAGACGCCGACGGGCGCCGACTTCAAGGTTTCGAAGGCGGGTCGCCTGGCCCTGATCATGGAGGACGGCGAGTACCGCACGGTCCCGCGCGACTCGGTGTCGCCGGAGCAGAACCTGCTGAAGCCGGTGTTCCGCAACGGCAAGCTGCTCAAGAAGTGGGACTTCTCGGAGCTGATCGCCAACAGCGAGGCGCCGGTTCCCGAGGCCTGGTACGCGGACTGGGTGTCCGAGCTGCACGCCGGCCCGAGCAAGACCCCGGTGGGGGCCGGGGTCTGAGCCGGCGCGGCCTGCCGGTTCCGCGCCGAGCGCACGCGGCCCGGGTGTCGACACCGGCACCCGGGCCGCGGCCTTTTCACGTGCGGGGGTGGCAGATGGACCGACGGACGCAGATCAACGAATCGAGGAAGCACGCGACGTGAGCAAGCTGCACGTGTTCGACATGGACGGCACGATTCTCTCCGGCTCGGCCTGCATGGAACTCTGCCGTCAGCTGGGCCGGCTCGACGAGGTCATCGAGGTGGAGGAGGCGTGGGGCCGCGGGGAGGTCGACCACGTCGGTTTCTACGAGTTGCTCATCGAGATGTGGGAGCCCCTGACGGACCTCGACGTCGAGAGCGCGTTCGAGGCGAGTCAGTGGCTGGACGGACTACCCGAGGTGTTGGCCGACATCCGGGAGCGCGGCGAATACAGCGCGCTGGTCACGATGTCACCGCAGTTCTTCGCCGACCTCGTCGTCGCGCGGTGGGGCGTGACCACGGCGCACGGTGCCACGGTTCGAGCTCGGGAGCCGGTCGTCGCCGAGGCGGTGCTCTTTCCCGAGGACAAGCCGCGGATCGTGGACGAGCTCCTGACCCGCTACGGTCTGTCGATCGAGGACTGCGTCGGCTACGGCGACTCGTCCTCGGACGTTCCCCTGTTCCAGCGGCTGCGGCACAGCGTCGCCGTGAATGCGAACGAGAAGCTGCGGGCCCTGGCTGCCGCCGAGTACGACGGATCGGACCTGCGTGAGGTCTACGCGATCGGCCGGTCGTTGCTCGACGGTTCGGGTTGAGTCAGCAGCGGCGATCCCCCTCACCTGGTCCGCCCTCGTCGCGGAGATGTAGCCGACGCGCATCCCCTGGGGTACGCGCGAAAGAGGTACGTCGTGAAGAAAGGGTGACACCCCTTACTGCGCAGTAAGGGGTGTCACCCTTTCTTCACAGCGACAGGCGGAGCCGTCAGCAGTCGTCGGCAGTCGTCAGCAGTCGTCAGCAGTCGTCAGCAGTCGTCAGCAGCGGTCAGCAGCCGTCGGGAGCGGTCAGCAGCGGCGGGGCTTCGGGTCGGAGCCGGGGCCGGGGGAGCAGGAGTCGCGGCCGGGGCCACCGTTGAGGGTGTCGCGGCCCTTGTTGCCGTAGAGCTTGTCCCGGCCGGTACTGCCGATCAGGGTGTCGTTCCCGTCGCCACCGACGAGGACGTCGTTGCCCTTTCCGCCGTAGAGCTTGTCGTTGCCCGGACCGCCGCACAGGATGTCGTTGCCACCGCGGCCGCGGATGATGTCGTTGCCCGGACCGCCGAAGAAGATCTCCTTCTTCGAGGTGCCGTTCAGGCGGTCGTTGCCACGGGTGCCGAAGACCGCGAAGTACCCGGCGGGGATGCCGGCGCCGGGCTTGCACGCGCGCGGGCCGGCCGGGGTCGGCTTGGCGCTGCCGCAGACGTAGTTGTGGTCGAGGTTGTTGGACACGTACTGCGTGAGGGAGGTCGAGTTGCCCGTGAAGGTCAGCGAGCAGCGCGAGGCGGCGTTCTTCGCCGTCGCGCCGGCGACCCAGACCGGGGCGGACTCCATCGAGTACTGCGCGGTGAACCGGCCCGCCCACTCGCTGCGGTAGCCCGCGGCCGTCGTCCGGGTGAAGCCGCCGGTGATGTCGGGCCAGTGCTTCAGGGTCGAGTAGAGGCCGACCTGGGAGACGCCGTTCGCCCGGAGGTGGTCGAACATCCCCTGCAGTGCGGCGGTGTTGGCGACGCCGTTGCCGTCCCAGCTGTTGGCCTTCTCGACGTCCAGCCACCACGTCGTCTTCTTCGTGACCCCGGCCTCGGCCGCGACGGACAGCGCCGACTCGGCCGCGCGGCGGCCGTAGATGTACGCGCACCCGGCGTCCGACGCCGAGGAGGACGTGACGCAGCGCGCGCCGCCCTCCTTCGCCCCGGACTTCGGCCAGTACGTGCTCTTGCTCCCCGGGTTGCCGGTGTTGACGTAGACCATCGCGGGGTACGGCAGGCTCTTCGCCCACGAGTACTGCTCGGCGAGGCACGGGTTGCGCGAGAACGTCCGGCCGCCGTTGACGCCGACGATGCCGAACGCGCCGACGGGCAGCTTCTTGCCGCACTGCGGGTACGACACGTCATGGCCGATCGAGCCGGCGGGTGCGAACCGTGGCGCCGCGTCCGCCGCGCCGACCCAGGTGAGGGTGCCGAGGGCGACGCCGAGGGCAAGCAGCACCCGCACCGCCCGCATGAAACCCCTCCCACACACAACTGGCCCGCCCCGGACCGATGACTTACCCCGGTCTCCGCCGTCTACCCGTACGACGACCTACTTCGCGGGACGAGTTCCCGGAGGTCGGTGACGACTCGGGGACAAGGAGACGGCAATGGCACTCGACAACGCAAATCCGGAGCTGACGACGGGGTCGGCCACGCGACGGGCCCAGACGGAGGAGATGGGCCGGGACGCGATCCTGGTCGTCGCCCGGATCGGTCTCGCGGTCCTGATGTTCTGGCACGTGAAGGTGACGTGGGACTACCTCGACGGGGTCGGCGGCACGGTCCGCGCGTTCGACGCGATGGGCATCCCGTTCCCCGAGCTCTCCGCCCGGTTCAACCTGGCCCTGGAGTCCGTGGGCGCCCTCGCGCTGCTGCTCGGCGTCGGGGTCCGTACGGTCGGGGCGCTGATGGCGCTGAACATGGGCGGAGCCTGGTACTACGTCCACACCAGCGCGCTGTACTCGATGGACGGCAACGGTCCGGAGTGCGTGCTCGCGATCGGACTGCTCAGCCTGATGTTCGTCGTCACCGGCCCCGGCCGCGCGGCGCTGGAGAGCGTGCCGGGACGGCGCCGGTCCTGAATACTGGAGCCTCGGGACCTCGAGGACGAGGAGACGTCGTGGGGCACTGGTCGATCCTGTCGAGCCTGGACCAGATGGAAGGCCGTACCTACGTGGTGCCGATGCCGTTCCGCGAGGCGATCAGCGCCACCGGGTACGCCCTGCAGGCGCCGGGCCGCGTCGTCGTCGAGTGGTCCCCGGAGGGCGGGTACGTCGCCCGCACGATCAAGCACACGCCGGGCTGGGCCTTCCTGCTCCCGATCCTGCTGCCGTTCGTCCGCCGGACGAAGACCGCGCACCTGGAGTTCGCCGAGGTCGAGGGCGGGACGGCGGTCACCATCCACGGCGCCGTCGACACCAAGGCCGCGATGCGGTTGCGCGCGATCACCACCGTCGTTCCCGTGCCCGCCTGACGTCGCGTCAGGACCGAACTCAGAACTCCTGAAACAGCATCAGCGCGCCGATCCCGATCACCAGCGTCAGGGCCACGTTCTTCGTCCGCCACGCGACGAGGGCGGCGAGCAGGCCGGCGGCGAGGCGGGGTTGCCACAGGTCGATCTCCCCGTGCGGCCGGACCAGGGCGGGGATCACCAGCGCCGCGAGTGCCGCCGGGGGGATCTGACGCAGGATGCGCTGCGCCCACGGCGGGACCTCGCTCAACCGGTGGGCGAGCGCGAGGAACGACGCGCGCATCGCGAACGTCCCGATGCCGGCGAGCACGATGGCCGCCCAGGTGCGGCTCATCCGAGGTCCTCCAGCGGCTCGGGTGGACCGCTCGGGGCCCGGCGGTGCAGGACGATCTCGGTGACGACGCCGCCGACGATGCCCGCGACTGCGCCGCAGACGATTGACAGCGACCCGGCGCCCATCTCCACCGTGGCGACCGTGGCCGCGCCGCCGACCACGGCGGACACCGCGGCCGGCCGCGAGTTGATCGCCGGGATCAGCAGGACGAGGAAGACCAGCGGCACCGCGAAGTCGAGCGGGAGCTCGTCGGGCAGGGTCTCGCCGAGGAGCGCGCCGGCCAGGGTGGCGAGCTGCCAGGCCGACCACAGCAGCAGCCCACCCCCGATGAAGAACCACGCGCGGCCCTTGGGGTCGCCCTTGCCCTCCGCCCATCGGGTGACGCAGAGCGCGTAGTTCTGGTCGACCATCAGGTAGGACGCGCCCATCCGCTTCCGGAACGACTCGTGCGCGAGGTACGGCGCGAGCGAGGCGGAGTACAGCAGCATCCGCAGGTTGATCGTCCACGCGACGACGGCCGCGAGCAGAGCCGAGCCGTCCCGGGAGAGCACGTCGATCGCGGCGAGCTGCGAAGCCCCCGCGAACAGGATGATCGAGAACCCGAGCGCGGCCTCCCAGTCCATCCCGACCGCGGCCGGCGTGGTGCCGGCGACGAGCCCGAACGGAATGACGCCGATGAGCATCGGGGCCATCGCCGCCGCCCCGGCCCGCATCTCGGCTCTCGCTCTCGCGCCCCCCACGGTCTGCACCGTACGTTGGGGCCCGACGGCCCCGCGAGGAAGGTGACGGCATGCGCTACCAGCTCGGTTCCGACCAGATTCCGCAGGCGTGGTTCAACGTGGCCCCCCACCTGCCGGAGCCGTTGGCGCCGCCGCTGCACCCCGGTACGGGGGAGCCCGTCGGGCCGGACGACCTGGCCCCGCTGTTCCCGATGGCGCTGATCGGCCAGGAGGTCTCCGCCGAGGAGTGGATCCCGATCCCGGCCGAGGTGCTCGACGTCCTGTCCCTGTGGCGGCCCACGCCGCTGGTCCGCGCGACCCGGCTCGAGCAGGCCCTCGGCACCCCGGCCCGGATCTACTACAAGGACGAGTCGGTCTCGCCGGCCGGCTCGCACAAGCCGAACACGGCCGTGCCGCAGGCGTTCTACAACAAGGCTGAGGGCATCTCCCGGATCGCGACCGAGACCGGCGCCGGTCAGTGGGGGAGCGCGGTCTCCTTCGCCTCGCAGCTCTACGGGCTCGAGTGCCAGGTCTACATGGTCGCGGCCAGCTACCGGCAGAAGCCGTACCGCCGCGTGATGATGGAGACCTGGGGCGGGCAGGTCGTCCCGTCGCCGTCGAACCTCACCGAGTTCGGCCGCCAACTGCTCAAGGAGAACCCGGAGCACACCGGCTCGCTCGGCATCGCGATCTCCGAGGCGGTCGAGGACGCCGTCGGCCGCGCCGACACCCACTACGCGCTCGGTTCGGTGCTCAACCACGTCCTGCTGCACCAGACGGTCATCGGCCTGGAGGCCAAGCGTCAGCTCGCCGAGGCCGGGGAGGGTCTGCCGGACGTGGTCATCGGCTCCTGCGGCGGCGGCTCGAACCTCGGCGGCATCGCGCTGCCGTTCGTCCCCGACCGCAACGAGGGCGTGCGCCTGGTCGCGGTCGAACCGGCGTCGTGCCCGACCCTGACCAAGGGCACCTACGAGTACGACTTCGGTGACGTCGCCGGCATGACGCCGAAGCTGCTCATGCACACCCTCGGCCACGACTTCATCCCGCCGCCCATCCACGCCGGTGGTCTGCGGTACCACGGGGACTCGCCGATCATCTGCAACCTCGTCCACGCCGGATGGATGGAAGCGGTCGCCTACCCGCAGGGCAAGGTCTTCGAGGCCGCGGTGCAGTTCGCCCGGACGCAGGGCTCGATCCCCGCCCCGGAGACCTCGCACGCCATCCGCGCCGCGATCGACGAGGCCCTCGCCGCCAAGGAGTCCGGTGAGGAGAAGGTCATCCTCTTCAGCTACTCCGGCCACGGCCTGCTCGACCTCGCCGCCTACGACGACTACCTCAACGGAAGGTTGATCGACGCCTGATGTTCGGACGCCGGGAGTGGCTCGCACTCGTCGTACTCGTCATCCCGGCCTTCATCGTCGGCATCGACATGACGGTGCTTCACCTGGCCGTTGCTCCGATGTCGGAGGACCTGGAGCCGACCAGTTCCGAACTGCTCTGGATCGTCGACTCCTACGGCTTCATGGTCGCGGGCTTCCTCATCACGATGGGGACCATCGGTGACCGGATGGGCCGCCGGCGACTGTGGCTGATCGGCACCACGGCCTTCTGTCTGCTCTCCGTCGCGGCGTTCCTGGCCGAGACCGCCGAGGCGCTGATCGCCGCACGGGCCCTGCTCGGCATCGCCGGCGCGGCGCTGTCACCGTCGACCGTTTCGCTGATCCGCACGCTCTTTTCCGACGAGAAGCAGCGCCTGGCCGCGATCTCGGTCTGGGCGGCGGCGTGGTTCGGCGGCATGGCGCTCGGCCCGGTGGTGGGCGGCGGGGTCATCGAGTGGCTCGGCTGGCAGTGGGTGTTCCTGATCGCCGTGCCGTTCATGGTCCCCGCCCTGATCCTCGGCCCGATCCTGCTGCCGGAGGCCAAGGACACTGAGGCCGGCCGGATCGACCTCGCCTCCGTCGCGCTCTCGATCGCCGGCGTCATCGGCGTCATCTGGGGCCTGAAGCACATCGCCGAGAAGGGCGTGGACGGCCAGGCGATCGGTGCGATCCTGCTCGGCCTCGCGCTCGTGGCGCTGTTCATCCGGCGGCAGACGCGCCTGACGGACCCGCTGCTCGACCTCGCGCTGCTGAAGAACCCGCGCGTGAGCGGTGCGCTGAGCACCCAGACGATCATCGTGCTCGCGCTGGGCGGGACGCAGTTCTTCATCGGCCAGCACCTGCAACTGGTGCTCGGGTACTCGGCGCTGGAGGCCGGCGCCTGGCTGCTGGTCCCGACGCTCGCCGGGATCGTCGCGACGATGGCTGGGCCCGAGCTGGCGAAGAAGGTGCACCCCGCGCACCTCATCGGGGGCGGGTGCGCCATCGCCGCGGTCGGGATGGTGCTGCTGACGAGCCCCGGCAACGACCGGCTCACCGTGGTGCTGCTCGGGTACGGCCTGCTCTGGCTCGGGGCCGGCCCGATGTTCGCGCTCTGCGCCGACCTGATTCTCGGCTCCGCACCGGAGGAGCGCGCGGGCGGCGCCGGTGCCCTGTCCGAGACCGGCAACGAGTTCGGTCTCGCGCTCGGCATCGGTCTCGTCGGAACGGCGGGCATCGCGTTGTACCGGCGTCAGATCGACATGCCCGCCGGGATGAGCGAGGAGCAGGAGGACGCGGCCCGCGAGAGCCTCGGCAGCGCGTTGAACACCGCCGCCGAGCTACCCGCGGACGTCGGAGCGCAGCTGCTCGAGAGCGGTCGACAGGCCTTCATCGACGGAGTGACCCTGTCGGCCGGCCTGGGCGCGGCGCTGTGCCTGATCGGCGCCGTGCTGGGGACGTTCCTGTTGAGCTCGGTCGATCTCGCGGGCCACGCCCACGGCGGCTCAGGTCCCGTGGAGAGCTCAGGTGCCGTAGAGGGTGTGCCAGATGACGGCGACGAGGCTGTCGTAGATGCGGTCGAGCTGGGCGGCGTTCGCGTCGGAGGTGAGCTGGACGATGCCGCGCTCGACCATCCAGGTGAGCCAGCCGGCGGTCTCCATGGGATGTAGGTCCGGGCGGACCGAGCCGGCCTGCTGGCCCGCGCGGATGTGCTCGGCCAGGCCCCGCTGGGCGAGGGCGTAGACCTCGCCGAAGTGGTCGCGGGCGCGCTTGTCGTAGGTGGAGACCTCGAGGACCGCGGAGAGCAGCTGGGTGTGCGGGAGGTAGGCGTCGAACGTCGTGCGCACCGCCGCCGCGACCTGCTCCCGTGAGGCGCCCGGCGGAAGGCCCCAGATGTTCTGCGCCTCGGCGATGATCTCGGCCATCGCGCGATCGCCCAGGGCGACGATGAGGTCGACCTTGTCGTCGAAGTACCGGTAGAAGGTCGAGCGGGACATCTCGCCGGCCTCGATGATCTGCTCGACGCTCAGGTCCAGGTAGCTGTCCTGCTCACGGAGCAGGCCCTCCACCACGCCCAGCATCCGGGCGACGACCTTGTCGTGCCGCCGCGCGCGGCGAGCTTCGAGGACCGCGGGGTCGACGCGTCGCGGTTCGGACTCGGGGCTCGCCATGGTCACCCAGCGTACGGAGGGTTCGGGCGATTGACACGCTCAGTCTGAAATGAAACAGTGAGTCCGATTTTGCAGTCAACTTTCAGAAGAGGGCGGTTCGCATGATCGCGGCGATCCCGCAGCACCCGACCGACGAGATGCCCCTGACGCCGGAGGTCCTGTTCACGATCTTCCTCGGCATCCCGGTCGTGCTCCTGCTGGCGTACGGGCTCCGGCACGTGGTGAAGCACCGGCAGCCGCTGCTGCTCGTGTGCCTGCTCGGCGGGCTCATCGCGTGCATCTGGGAGCCGATCGTCGACACGATGGGCCTCTGCTACATCAAGTTCGGCGCGGCCATGCACACGTACACGCTGATGGATCGTGAGATGCCGCTGTTCATCCCGTTCGTCTACACGTGGTACGTCGGCGGTCTCGCCTACATCGCCTACCGGCTCTACTCCGCCGGCATCACCAAGCGCGGGATGTTCGCCCTCTACCTGACCGACGTCTTCGTCAACATCTTCCTGGAGAGCCCCGGCGTCCTCATGGGCGCGTACAAGTACTACGGCCCGCAGCCGCTGGACTTCTGGGGTCTCCCGCTGTGGTGGACGCTGATGAACCCGCTGATGCCGATGCTCGCCGGCGCGGTCATCTACAAGCTGAAGCCGCATCTGACGGGGTGGCGGATTCTCGGTGTCGTCCCGATCATCCCCATGGCCGACGGTGTCGTGAACGCCGGCATCGGCTGGCCGATGTGGATCACCCTCAACCAGGACGGCATGAACCGCTTCGGCACCCACATCGCCGCCGCGGTCACCTTCTCCCTCGCCCTCTACGTGGTCTGGATGCTCTCCCTCCTCGTCGCCAAGCCCGAGGACCAGGTCCGCGACATCTCCCGCGGCCAGCTCCTCAAGGAGGCCATGGAGGGCGACGAGCCCGAGTCCGCCGCCTCCGCCGCGGCGGCCGGCACCGGCTCCACCCGGGAGCCCGCGCTCACCTGACCTGGCTGCACATAGGCCCGCCCCCGGGAAGGGGGCGGGCCTGGTGTTCTCTGAGCTGACTCTGAGGGCCCGCTCACGAGGAATCAGGCGGTGCGGTGGCGCCGGCGGCGGTGGCCGGTCGGGCGGAACGGGCTCGCGAGGGCGGCCGCCCACTGCCGGACCCGGCCGAGCCGGCGGCTCGCCCTGGACCTCCGCTCGTGGTGCCCGAGTCGGCCGAGGGCGTTCTCGACGTTGAGCAGGGCGTCGACCTGGGCCGCGTTCGGGACCCCGAAATCGGTGAACGCGAGATAGTCGTGGGCCATCCGCAGGATCTCCCGGCGGGCCGGGCCGGTCCCGGTGAGGAGCTTCCGGATCGTCGCCTCGGCGGGGGCGCCGTCGACGGAGGAGTGCACCGCCTCCCAGGCCAGGGCGTAGCCCCGCAGGACGACGGACCACTCGCTCTGTCGACCGAAGACCGTGGGCGGCCGGGGCGGCGCGCTCGGGTCGACGGTCCGCTCCGTGGTCCGGATCAGGTTGTGGTCGACGCTGGTGGTCATCGCTTCCTCCCCTGTCTCGTCTTCGTTGTGGGAGGAACGTCAACGGGTGCCGCGGTATTCCTTTGACCGAAGCAATCTGATTGGTAGTCAGGTTTGCGTGCCGGTCGTGATCGCGATCATGTGACGCCGGTCATTCGCGATATCCCGAGGGGAAGGCAATGCGCCGCGCGCCTGACCCGTGGAGGCCCCGGGGTCCGCGGCGAGAGGCTCGGGGCCCCGACCCGTCGGCGGCGCGCCCGAGGTGACGGGTCGAGGCCCCGGGGCCGGGGCACCCGACCCCGGAGACGGCGGAGGCCCCCTCCGGGCGGAGAGGGCCTCTGACCTGCAATTTCTCTGTCGGGGTGGCGGGATTTGAACCCACGACCTCTTCGTCCCGAACGCGGATGCAACGCGTTATCCGCTGTCGGCCGGAGCCGGATCCTGCCGCTGAGCTCGGCGTTCGTGTCGGCTGGTGTCGAAGGTTGGCACCGGTTGCTGAGTGTTCTGATGCCTTTTCGATGACTCGAGACGTCGTGGAGGTTGCCGTCTCGGCGGGCCCCGCCGAGGTCACTGACGACGTGGGTCAGGGAAGCCGAGACTGAGGTAGCCGGGGGCGCGCTTCGCCAAAGCGGCGGCGAGAACGGGGACGTTCGCGTCGTGGTAGTCGTGGACTTCGGCGGTGACCTTGCCGGGGTGGGCGCGTAGGACTCGTCCGGCGTACTGCACCAACCTGCCCTTGAAGGAGACCGGCCCGGCGAGGAAGAGCGTGTCGAGGGCGGGGCAGTCGAATCCTTCGCCGACGAAGCTTCCGGTGGCGACGGCGAGAAGGGGCTGTCCGTCTTCCTGGAGCTGCAATCGCTTCATCGCAGCGGCTCGTGCTTTCGCTCCCATCCCGCCTTTGAGAACGACCGCGTCATGGCCGGCGGCCTTGAGTAGTTCGGCCAAGTGGTCGACGTGTCCAGTGCGTTGGGCGAGCACGAGGCAGTTGCGGTCGCGGGCCAACGCTTCGCAGACGTCCAAGATGATCTGGGTGTTTCGTGACTCGTCCTCAGCCAGGGCGCGATGGACGCCAGCGATGGCGCCGGGGACGGAGAAGTCGATCGGCGACTCGCATGCGAAGTCTGTCGGGTGGACCACCAGGACGGGTTCGGGTCTGTTGGCGGCTGAGCTCTCCAGTGTCCCGCTTTCGGCAGGACCGAACTCATGCCGGACGGGACCGAGTTGGAAAGCGATGAGGTCGTTGAGTTGGTCGCGCCGGTATGGCGTCGCGGTGAGGCCGAGCCAGCGCCGGGCCGGGATGGTGCGAACGGCTGCCTCGAAGGCCGCAGCGGGGATGTGGTGGCATTCGTCGACGACGACCAGGCCGTATCCGGCGAGCTTGTCGTCGAGATCGTCGCGTCGCGCGAGGGTCTGAAGTGTCGCGACGTCGACGATGCCGCTGAGCTTCGAACGGCCTCCGCCGAGCTGGCCGGGCTTCACTCCGAGGAGCGACTGGATCTGGCTGCGCCATTGGTCCGCGAGGGTCTTGCGGTCCACGAGCACCAGGGTGGAGACGGCGTGCTCGGCAATGGCTGCGCAGGCCATGACGGTTTTGCCCGAGCCCGGTGGGGCGACGAGCACTCCGAGATCGTGCGGGAGCGCATTCTCAACGGCAACACGTTGCGCCGAGGTCAGTTCGACGGTGAGCGTGACGTCGCTCTGGGTCCCGCCGGAACGCTGGTCGTCGATCTCGACCTTGCTGCCAGGTTCGTCGATGACGCGGGCGACGGTGTCGAGGAGGCCGCGTGGCAGGACCAGCTGGCCGTCGAGGGTCTCGTCGAAGGACTGGATGAAGCGCGGGATGTTCCACGTCGACTGCCGACGGCGCTGCCGGTCGTGGAAGTCTGGGTTCGACATTGACGCGGCGTGCTTGAGGGTCGAGTACTGAGCCGGCGTCAGTTCCTTACTCGGCAGACGAACACCGCCATCCAGGGTGAGGTGCACACGCGTCGACGCCCGCGGCTGGGTTTTCGTTGCTGCTGTCGTGTAGAGCCGCTGAACCTTGACGCCGACCGTCGGTTCGCGAAGTCGACCAGCGATCGCCGTGACCTGTTTCGGTTTCAGGCGGTCGAGAGTCGACAAGTACTCCCACTGATCGTCGTACGGCTCCAGCGTGGCCAGGTCGAGAAACACGGTGGTGCCGTGCTCTCGTCGGCTGACCCCATGCAAGGGCGCGGCGATCAGATTGCCGAAACGTCCGACCGGCACCGTGTCCTGCGACGGGAAGAGGCGGTCGTAGCAACCGAGGTCCATGCGGCCGCGAAGGGCGATCGCTTCCCGGATGAGCCCAGTGCCGAGTTGGCGGGCCGTGGCCGCTGGGACCGGACCTGTGAAGAAGATCCACACATGCGCACCGACCCCCGAGCGCGAGACCTCCAGTGCAGCCGGTGCTCCGAGTGCGCGTGCTGCCTTGAGGTACGCGAGGGCATCCAGCATCGCGGCCGCCCCGTCGAAGTCCGCCGCGAGCCAGCACGTCTCATCGCCCGACAGCATCGGATACAGGCCGATGTGCAGTGAGCCGCGCAGATGGGCGGCCACGACGTCGGGCGTCAAGGGGAGGTAGCGCGGATTATCTTTCTTGCCCTTGCTCCAGCCTCCCTCGACTGCGGGCATCCAGCCAGACTTGCCGAGGCGTTCGTTCTCCCATCGGATGGAGTACACGTCGCGGCGGGCTCCGAACAGCGCGGAGTAGAACGCGACTTTGGCCTCCGGTGATGAACTCGCGGTCACCGGTCCGGGTGTTCGGTCGAACCACGCCGTCTGCGTTCCTGCCGCGGCGTCGGCCTCGAGCTTGGTAAGGCGCAGCAGCTTCTTCAGCCGCTCGTTCTCCTGTCGGAGTTCGGCCAGCTGGCGAAGGAGTGCGTCCTCGCTCATCGTGCTGCAGGCCCGCTCACGTCAGGTCCACCGTTCGCCACAACCGGTCGACCGGCATGACGTGAATGCGATCCTCCGCGGTGTAGGACCGTGTGCCGGTACTGAAGGCGACGCCGGCGACGAAACGACTGCCCAATGCCTCCCGCAGCTTCCGCAGCCCCCTGAGGTCGTTCTCGATGACCCGTTCGCCTGACTTCACCTCGAAGGCGAGTACGTCCCCGTCGTCGAATTCGATGACGAAGTCGACCTCGTCCTTGTCATGGGTGCGCCAGTGGCCGGTACTGACCGGCTCGTCGATCCACGAGACGTGCTTGCGGAGCTCGCCCACCACGAACGTCTCGAGGAGATGTCCGAACTCGGTTAGCACGGTCGGGTCGAGCCGAGCCATCTTGGCCGGAGTGATCCGGAGGAGGCGTGCGGCGAGACCGGAGTCCACGACGTGAATCTTGGGCTTCGACGTCGCGCGAGCCCGAAGTGTCGTCCCCCATGCGGGAAGACGCACGACGAGGAACAGGTCCTCCAACAACCTCAAGTGTTCTTCGGCTGTCTTGCGATCGACGCCGAGGCTGTCGCTGAGCTTGGAGAGATTGAGCACCTGTGCCGTCTGCCCCGCGAGGCGATCGAGAAGGTCGGCTACGAGCTGGCGTTGGCGGATGCGCTGGAGTTCCGTTGCATCTCTGAGGATCGAGTCGCGGACGTAGTTGTCGAACCAACGATTGCGGTCAGTATCCCGACGGACGACTGCGAGCGGGAACCCGCCGGCAGTGATGCGCTCGATGTATTCACCGCGCGTCGTCGACGAGCTCGGGTGAACCGCAAGCGTCCTGACCGGGTCCGCTCGGAGTGACTCGATGAGGTTCTCGTGAGCGCCGTGCAGCTCGCCCTGAGACAGCGGCCAGATGTTGATGCGATGGATCCGGCCGGTCAGCGATTGTGCGGTGGACGGCAGCGCGTCCTGCCGCGTTGACCCGGTGAGGACAGCGGTTCCCGCCAACGTCGGTGGCTGATTGAGACGTGCCTTGATCGCATCGAGGATCTCCGGGGCGTGCTGATACTCGTCGACGCACAGCGGTGTCTGACCGGAAGCGGTGAGCGTGGGATTGGCCTGGACGGCGTCGCGGACAGCGACGTCGTCGAGGTCAATCACTGGAACGTCTCGGCTCGCCGCGAACGTTCGGAGCACCGTCGACTTGCCCACCGAGCGCGGACCGTGGAGCGCGATGACGGGCTCAACCGCCGCAAGCGCGACGAGGAGCGGCGTGACGCGCCTCGGATGCAGGTGCGGAGTCACCGGTTCCATACCCCGAACCTACCAAAAACCGAGGGGGTCCTCCTCCCAAAAACCGAGGGGCTCCAGCTCCTAAAATCCGAGGGGCCACGGAGCCAACGACTTCTTCGTCCCGAACGCGGATACAAGGCATCGGCGGGTACCGGCAGGTGCCGGATCATGGCGCTGAGCAGGGCGTTCGTGTTGACCGGTGCCGGACGATGCCGACTGGTGTCGGACCGCTTGATGTCTTTTTGATGCGTCCAAGCCGCGACAGACTTACTCTAAATACTTTAGAGTAAGTCCATGTCTACAGTGGTGGTCGAGCAGGCGTTGGCCCAGCCAGTCTCGGATCGCGGGCGGGCGCTGCTCCAAGCGCGCGAGGATCAATGGTTCGAGCGCAAGAGCGCGCGGGTGACGGCACGAGACCTCGCCGACGCGATGATCGCGTTCGCGAACGCCGAGGGCGGGATCATCGTCGTCGGCTTGTGGAACGGGACTGTCGAAGGCATCGGGGGTGCGGCGCCCAAGAGCTTGTCCGCCTGGCAACAGGCAGCCTTGGATTTCACGACTCCTGCCGTGCCGTGCCGTTCCCGGCTGGTGGACTGCATCGACGATGCGGGGGTTGCGAATCGACTGGTGGTCTTCGATGTCGAGACCAGCCAACAGGTGCACGCGAATCGCCGGGACGAGGTCTATCTCCGGGTGGGGGACGAGACTCGGAGGCTTACCTTTGCGCAGCGTCAGGAGCTGCTCTACGACAAGGGTCAATCGACCTACGAGAGCACGCTCGTCCGCGATTCGGAGCCGGCCGATCTTGACGATGCACTCCTGGCCTCTTATGCCGCCGCGGTCAATCACCCTGACCCGCTTCGCCTGCTCTCCGCTCGGGGTCTCACCGACCGGGCCGGCCGGCTGACCGCAGCCGCGGTTCTGCTCTTCGCCCAGGAGCCGCAGCGCTGGTTTCCGGAGGCCGGTGTTCGTGTGCTGCGCTACCGCGGCACCGAGCGGGGCACCGGGGCGCGCCAACAGCTTTTGCACGACCGCCGCATCGGTGGTCCGATCCCCCAGCAGTTGGCCGTTGCGCGTGCCGAGATCTTGGAGCATCTCCCGACCCGCCGAGCGCTCGGGCGAAGCGGCAAGTTCGAGAAGGTCGGGCTCGTGCCTGAAGACGCTTGGCTCGAAGCCGTGGTCAATGCCGCTGTGCACCGCAGTTACAGCATCTCGGGGGACCACATCCGCGTCGAGATTTTCGACGACCGCATCGAGGTCGAAAGCCCCGGTCGGTTTCCCGGGATTGCCGACACCTCCGATCCCCTGCACATCACCCGGTTCGCCCGCAATCCGCGCATCGCCCGCGTCTGCGCCGACCTCAGCTTTGGTCAGGAACTGGGCGAGGGTGTCCGGCGGATGTTCGAGGAGATGCGCTTGGCCGGGCTGGCCGACCCGGAGTACGTCCAAACCGCCGGCAGTGTCCGACTCACCCTGTCCTCGACCCCGGTCGATCGCGAACTCGAGTCGAGACTTCCGCCGGGCTCGCGAGGCGTGGTCCGCATGATTCGCGAGGCCGGGCGCATCAGCACCGGCGAGCTCGCCGAAGCGACCGGCCGCTCGCGTCCAGTGGTAATCCGCCAGCTCGCCGCGCTGCGCGACGCCGGAGTCATCCGTTGGGTGGGAAACAGCCCGAAGGATCCCCGCGCCTACTGGACGCTACATTCCGAATAGACCAAGTCTCTAAACGCTCGAAAGATGGTCTGACCTGCAGCTTTCCTCCTGCTCTGATACCTACTCTCAACGCAGCGGGACAAGCTCGCGATCTCTGGCATGTTGCAGCAGCGCCCAACCCGAGCGGGGAAGGCACAGACCCCACCTGCAGGCAGGCCCAACCCTAGGGACCGGGTGACCGGGTGATCCCCGACTATGTGACGGGACGTCAGATTCCGTGCTCTGGGTTGTAAGCACGCTTCGCCCTGTGCGAAGAGGTCACCGACGACCTCGGCCTCGTTGACAAGTGCGTTCGGAGCATGCACGACGCAAACGTGCAGGTCAGCGGCTTGCGCGACCATCAAGATCGCGACCGGCGCGGGCCTCGAGCAGGCGCTGAGCCGCTTCCTTCTGATGCCTTTCTGATGCCTCTTGATGCTTTTCTGGTGCCGCAGGACAAGTTCGAGGCCCCCTCCCGAATCGGGAAAGGGCCTCTGACCTGCGGTTTTGCGAGTCGGGGTGGCGGGATTTGAACCCACGACCTCTTCGTCCCGAACGAAGCGCGCTACCAAGCTGCGCTACACCCCGAATTCGTGCCAGGCGAGTGTATCTGGCCCGGACCGATGCTTCGAACCGGGGAGCGGGGCTGGGGTCAGGCGTCGCGGGCGACGAGGGTGAGGAGGGTGGCCTCGGGGCGGCAGCAGAACCGGATCGGGAAGAACGGGGAGGTCCCGAGGCCGGCGGAGACGTGGAGCCAGGGGGCGGAGGGGTTGCGCCAGGACGGGTAGCGGGACAGGCCACGGGCGCGGGAGCGGTCGAGGTCGCAGTTGGTCACGAGCGCGCCGAGGCCGGGGACCCGGAGCTGGCCGCCGTGGGTGTGGCCGGCGATCAGGAGCTGGTGGCCGTCGGCGGTCATCGCGTCCAGGACGCGCCGGTACGGGGCGTGGACGACGCCCACCGACAGGTCCACGGCCGGGTCGGCGGGACCGGAGACGGCGTTGTAGCGGTCCCGGTTCACGTGCGGGTCGTCGACGCCGACGACGTCGAGCACGCGCCCGTCGAGCTTGAGCCGGGTCCGGGCGTTGCCGAGGTACTCCCACCCCGCGGCCGAGAGGGCGTCGCGGAGCTCGCCGTGGGGGAGGTCGATCGGGCGGGGCATCGGCTTCGACCGCCGCTCCCACAGGTACTTCGCCGGGTTCTTGAGCTTCGGCGAGTAGTAGTCGTTCGAGCCGAACACGAACAACCCGGGCCGCTCCAGCAGCGGGCCGAGGGCGTCGAGGACGTGCGGCACCGACTCCGGGTGGGCGAGGTTGTCGCCGGTGTCGACGACCAGATCGGGCTCCAGCGCGGCCAGCGAACGCACCCAGGCCTTCTTGCGGGCCTGGTCCGGGGTCATGTGAAGGTCGGAGACCTGCAGGACGCGCAGGGGGCGCTGACCGGGCGGGAGCACGGGCACCGTGACCCGCCGCAGCGTGAAGGCCCGCACCTCGTAGCCGGCGCCGTAGGCCAGGCACGCGGTGCCCAGCGCAGCCGTTCCGGCGATCGCGGTGGCGATCGGACGGCGCGAGGCGGCGGCGAGTACGCCGGAGGGGAGCACGTCTTCCATGGTGCGGCACGCAACGACGAAGGCGCCACCCGGGCCGGGTGACGCCTTCGTCTGCTGCTGGTCAGGTGCTCAGTTCTGCTCGCGAACCGGGTTCGCCGGCTGGTTCTGCGCCGGCTGGTTCTGCGGCTGGTTCTGGTTGTTCTGGTTCTGCTTGTTGTTGTTCTTGTTGTTGTTCCGGTTCGTGTTGTTGTTCGGCTTGGCCGCGGGGATCGGGTCGCCGGCCTTCGGGGTGTTCAGGTCGCCCGACTTGTAGGTCATGCGACCCGGACCGACCTCGCCGGGGCCCTTCGTGCCGCGCAGCCACTTGTTGGACGGCGGGTGGAAGTTCAGCTTCGGCAGACCCTTGTGCGCCGGGATCATCATGTCCCGCCAGATCGGCCCCGGAACGCGGCTGCCGGAGACGGCCGCGCGGTAGAAGCCACCGATGTTGATGTCGTCCATGATGAAGCCGTAGTCGTCGGGGTTACCGACCCACACGGCCGTCGACATCTGCATCGTCATTCCGGCGTACCAGACCGCGATCTGGTTGTTGGTCGTCCCGGTCTTGCCACCCGCGGCGCGGTCCGAGTTCGGGTCGCCCTGGATGCACTCCACCGGGTTCTTCAACAGGCACGGGTTGTTGTCCGACAGGCGCATCCGGAAGCCGTAGCCGCCCTTCTCCATGACGGAGCGGAGCATGTCCACGACGACGTCCGCGACCTCGGGCTTGATCGTCTGCTGGCAGTTGGCCGACGGCACCGGCAGTGCCTTGCCGTCACGGCCGGCGATGGACTCGATGGCGATCGGGTCGCAGCGCTTGCCGCGGGCCGCGAACGTCGCGTACGAGTTCGCGAGCGTCAGCGGCGAGATCTCGTTGATGCCCAGGGTGTAGGGCAGGAACTCGAACTGCGGCTGGCCGTCGGCGCGGTGGATGCCCGCCGCCTCCGCCATCTTCACGACGTCGCAGAGGCCGACCTTGACCTCGAGCGACGCGTAGTAGGTGTTGACCGAGCGACGCAGCGCCTCGCGCTGAGTGATCTTGCCGAAGACACCGTCGGTGTCCTCGTCGGTGAAGTTCTTCGGCGCCCACCCGTCGGCCGGGACGCGCTTGCCGTCGCACCGCATCTGGTGCGGGAAGCCGCCCTTGCGGAACGGGGAGTCGATCTTGTACTCGGTGCCGTAGCCCTCGGCGATCGCGGCCGCGGACGTGAACACCTTGTGCGTCGAGCCGTTCTGGAACCCGCGCGAGCCGCCGTACTTGTAGTCGGTCGCGTAGTTGATGACGGTCTTGCCCTTACCGGTGCCGTACTCGCGGCTGATCGCCATCGCGAGGATCTTGCCGGTGCCCGGCTCGACGGTCGCCAGCGCCGAGGCCACCTTGTCCGTCGGGTTCGTGTGGAACTTCATCGACGTGTCGGCGGCCTTCTGCGCCTGCATGTTCAGCGTCGTACGGATCGTCAGACCACCACGGGACAGGACGTCCGACCGGTCACGCTCGGTCTCACCGAAGATCGGGTCGTTGAGGATGACCTTGGTGATGTAGTCGCAGAAGAACGGCACGGGCGAACGGGTGCAGCCGTTGAAGGTCGGCGACACACGCAGTCCGAGGTCCTCGGCCTTCGCCTTCACCATCTGGTCGGTCGTGATGAATCCGACGTCGCGCATACGGGTCAGGACGACGTCCCGACGGGTCTTCGCGGCCTCGGGGTACTGGGTCGCGTCGTAGCGACCCGGGCTCTGCACCGCGCCGGCCAGCATGGCGGCCTCGGTGAGCGTCAGGTTGTTCGAGCTCTTGGAGAAGTAGCGACGCGCGGCCGCCTCGATGCCGTAGGCGCCGGATCCGTAGTAGGAGATGTTGAGGTAGTTCTCCAGGATCTGGTCCTTGGTCATGCGCTTCTCGATCTCCAGGGCGTACTTCAGCTCCTGGACCTTGCGCTTGATCGTGGGGGCGCGCGCCGCGGCGATCTTGTCCGGGTCGCCGTCGGAGAGCTGGATCAGCAGGTTCTTGACGTACTGCTGCGTCAGCGTCGAACCACCCTGACGGCCACCGCCGTCGGAGTTGTTGACGAGCGCGCGCAGCGTGCCCTTGGGGTCGACGCCGCCGTGCTCGTAGAAGCGCGAGTCCTCGATCGCGAGGATCGCCTTGACCATGATCGGCGCGACCTTGGCCAGCGGGACGGCGACGCGGTTCTCGTCGTAGAACGTGGCGATGCGCGTGCCGTCCGCGGCCAGGACGACCGACGCCTGCGCCGGCGGCCGCGTCTCGATGTCGGACGGCAGCTCCTGGAAGTCCTCGGCGAGTTTCTTCGCCGCGACGGCGCCGGTCCCGACCAGCGGCAGCAGCATGCCGGCGACCATCGCGCCGGCGAGCACACATGCCCCGAGGAAGCCGGCGATGTACGCCGACTTCGCTTCTTCCTTCGGCGCACCCCACGTACCGAGAGCCGGTGTGATGACTACCGGCGTGTCGGCCTTGTTCTTACGCCGCCCCCACGGAAACTTCATGCGCGTAAGCGTACGGCGAAGAAGATCCGGATCCAGCTACTTCATGTAACCGTTAGCTGTGACTACTCGGGCGGACTACGCGAATCCGTAACGGCTCCCCCATGCGCCCGTCTACGGCGCTTGAGAAAGCAATGACATTCGCGCCGGGCGAATCGGACATACCGCCCAAGTCGGACCTTTCTGCTGCGTAAATCCGCGGGAACCAGGGCTGGGTGACCCGCGTCCAAGGCTGCACGAACGACTCGTGCCCAGTGGCCCTTCCGGACTATGCGACGTTGGTCCGAACGGGGTCTGTTGGACACGGACCGTAATCTGAGACGGTCACGTTCGGCGCAACGCGACTGGGGCCCGTCCGGTCGTGATCGCCAGGGGGAAGGACGTGCGGAACATGTGGGACAACGAGTGGGCCCAGCGGGCCCGGTGCAAGCAGTCCGCTCCGGACGAGCTGTTCGTGCAGGGTGCGGCGCAGAATCGCGCCAAGGCCGTGTGCATGGGCTGCCCGGTGCGGACCGAGTGCCTGGCCGACGCTCTCGACAACCGTGTCGAGTTCGGCGTCTGGGGGGGAATGACGGAGCGTGAGCGCCGGGCGCTGCTGCGCCGCCGGCCGAACGTGACCTCGTGGCGTGGTCTGCTCGAGGCCGCCCGCGACGAGGCGCTCTCCGGTCACCCGGTCAAGCTGCCCGAGGCGATCTGACGGCAAGGCCCGCGACTGTTCAGTCGCAGAGATTTATCCGAAAGCGCACAACTGCCGGCAATTCCCGCCGAGAAGAACTGGCAGAAGTGCGCTTTCGGCGTTTAACCGACCGATAACGGCGACGGTTACCCGGCGACGGACAAATCGGTGCCGATCGAGCGCAGGGCGTCGAGGTCGTGCACGTCGCCGGGCAGGGCCTGGACGGTGCCGACCGCGACGCCCGGGTGGGCGCCGGTGAACCGCGCCGTCAACCGGTGCTCCCGGGCGATCACATTCATCCGATCGGCGTGCAGGCGCAGCAGGCCGGCGGCGATCCGGCTCGGGTCGTCGTCGCCCTCGGCGCCGGCACTCTCGGTCCCGTTCAGGTCCTCCGCCGCCGCGATGCACCGGGACGCGGTCAGGGACTCGGCCGCCGAGCGGTGCACCCGGTTCAGGACGAGGCCGGCGAGCGGCATGCGTTCCTCGGACAGCCGCTCCACGAAGTAGGACGCCTCGCGCAGGGCGTCCGGCTCCGGGGCGGCGACGACAATGAAGCGCGTCTCCGGGTTCTTCAGCAGCTTGTAGGTGGCGTCGGCGCGCTCGCGGAACCCGCCGAACATCGTGTCGAGCGCGGTGATGAACGCCGAGACGTCCTTGAGGAGCTGGGCGCCGAGGACCTTCGTGATCACGTTCGTGACGATGTTGAACCCGGCCGTCACCATCTTGAACATCCCGCGGCCGCCGGCCTTGGCGGGCGCGGCGAGGATCCGGATGACCCGGCCGTCGAGGAAGCTGCCCAGCCGCTTCGGGGCGTCGAGGAAGTCCAGCGCCGACCGGCTCGGCGGGGTGTCGACGACGATCAGGTCCCACGCCGTGTTCCGGCGCAGCTGACCGAGCTTCTCCATCGCCATGTACTCCTGCGTCCCGGCCATCGAGGAGGAGAGCGACTGGTAGAAGGGGTTGTCGAGGATCTGCTGGGCGCGTTCGCTGTCCGAGTGGTCGAGGACGATCTCGTCGAACGTCCGCTTCATGTCGAGCATCATCGCTTCGAGCGACCCGCCCGCCGAGGTGTCGATCCCCTCCACCACGCGCGGGGTGTTGTCGAGCTCGGTCAGGCCCATCGACTGCGCGAGGCGCCGGGCCGGGTCGATCGTCAGGACGACGACGTCCCGGCCGCGCTCGGCCGCGCGCACCGCGAGGGACGCGGCGGTCGTGGTCTTGCCGACGCCGCCGGACCCGCAGCAGACCAGGATGCGGACCTCGCGGTCGTCGAGCAGGGCGTCGATGTCAAGCGTCGGCGCGGTCATGCGGTCCCCCCGGAGGCGGGCGCGTCCGCCCGCCGAACGCCCTGCTCCCGCAGCAGCGTCGCCAGGTCGTACAGCGCGGACAGGTCGATGCCTTCGACGAGGGAGGGCAGTTCGAGCACCGGCTGCCCGGTCGCGACGAGGTCGGCGCGCTCGGTGGTCTCCAGCGCGACGCGCTCGGCGTGCTCGGCGGCCTCGGACAGCAACGCGTCCAGCAGGGCGTCCTCGGCGGAGACGCCGACCTTGCGCAGCGCCGCCCCGATCGACGCGCGGTCGAGCGTGCCGGCGCGGGCGGCCTCCAGCGCGGCCGGCGGCAGGGCGGGGGAGCGGACCATGTTGACCAGCACCGACCCGACCGGCAGGCCGATCCCGGAGATCTCGGTGATGCCGTCGAGGGTCTCCTGAACCGGCATCTCCTCCAGCACCGTCACGAAGTGGACGGCGGTCCGCGGGGAGCGCAGCAGCCGCATGATCGACTCGGCCTGGTTGTGCACCGGGCCACCCTTGGCCAGCCCGGCGACCTCGGTGTTGATGTTGAGGAACTTGCCGATGCGGCCCGTCGGCGGCGCGTCCATGACGACGGCGTCGTACTCCTGGCGCCCCCCGCGCCGCGGGCCGACCGCCTCGTAGGCCTTGCCGGTGAGCAGGACGTCCCGCAGGCCCGGCGCGATCGTCGTCACGAAGTCGACGAAGCCCAGGCGGCGCAGACCCCGGCCGGCGCGGCCGAGCTTGTAGAACATCTCGAGGTACTCGAGCAGCGCCTCTTCGGGGTCGATCGGCAGCGCGTAGACCTCACCGCCGTTCGGTGCGACCGCGATCCGGGTCTCCGCGTACGGCAGGGGCGGGGTGTCGAAGAGCTGGGCGATCCCGCCGCGGCCCTCGACCTCGACCAGCAGGGTCCGGCCGCCCTCGGCGGCCAGGGCCATCGCGAGCGCGGCGGCGACCGTGGTCTTCCCCGTGCCGCCCTTGCCGGTCACGACGTGGAGTTCCACCCCCGCCCACGGCGAGGGTGCAGCGGACGGCTGGGGCACCCCAAAAGCGTAGACAACGCCCGGGACCTGCGCCGCCCCCAGGCGGGTCGGCCCCATCACACCCCGGGCCTAGGCTTGCCGCCATGCAGACCTGGGAGTACATGACCGCGCCGCTGCTCATCCACGCGACGAAGCAGATTCTCGACAACTTCGGGGCCGAGGGCTGGGAACTGGTCCAGGTCGTCCCGGGCCCGAACGCCGAGCAGCTCGTCGCCTACTTCAAGCGGCCCCTGTCGGCGGGGAAGTCGTGAGCGCGCGGCTGGAGAAGCTGCGCGAGCTCGGGCTCGCGCTGCCGGAGGTCGCCAAGCCGCTCGCCGCGTACGTCCCGGCCGTGCGGACCGGCAACCTCGTCTACGTCTCCGGCCAGCTCCCGATCGCCGACGGCAAGCTGCTGATGACCGGGAAGGTCGGCGCGGAGGTCTCGGTCGAGCAGGCGCACGGACTCGCCCAGCGGGCCGCGCTGAACGCGATCGCGGCCGCGGCCGCCGAGGCCGACGGGATCGACCGGATCACCCGCATCGTCAAGGTCACCGGCTTCGTCGCCTGCGGCCCGGAGTTCTCCGCGCACCCGCAGGTGGTCAACGGTGCCAGTGAGCTGTTCGGCCAGGTCTTCGGCGACGCGGGCGCCCACGCACGCGCGGCCGTCGGGGTGCCCTCGCTGCCCCTGGATGCCCCGGTCGAGATCGAGATCGTCGCCGAAGTCGGGTGATGTCCGGCTTGGGCCGGTAGCTCTCCGCCGAACGGTGGATGCGTCGGGCGACCCTTCCGAGGGGCGGAACCACCCCCCGACGGGTGGCGTCATACCTGGGCACTGAAGACACCCAGGGCGTCGGCAACGGCGTCGCTGCATGCCCGATTGGCCAGGTTTCGCCCTATGTCGCTGACTGCGGATCAGGACCGTCGCGGGATGCCGCGGATCTCCCGGCTGTTCCGCAACCCGGTGATCCCGGAGCAGGAGACGCCGACGGGCGCGCGCGGGGTCGAGGACGACTTCCCGGGCGTCGACATCCATGAGGCGCACGACTTCTTCCGCCAGTACTACGCGGAGAACCCGGACGCCCCGGGCTCGCTGCACCGGCGGATGGTCGAGGTCGCCGACGAGCTGAACCGCTACGGCACCTACGCCCACACCGAGGACGAGCTCGCCTTCGGTGCGCGGGTGGCCTGGCGCAACAGCAGTCGCTGCATCGGCCGCCTCTACTGGAAGAGCCTCGTCGTCCGGGACCGGCGCGACGTCACCGACCCGTACGAGGTCTTCTCCGAGTGCATCGAGCACCTGCAGCTCGCGACCAACGGCGGCAAGATCCGCCCGACGATCACGATCTTCGCCCCACCCGCCCCGGGCCGGCGCGGCGTCCGCATCCGCAACGACCAGATGATCCGGTACGCCGGTTACCGCGCCGTCGACGGTTCGGTCATCGGTGACCCGGCCCAGGTCGAGTTCACGCGCGCCGTCGAGCGCTTCGGCTGGCTCGGTGAGGGCAGCGCGTTCGACATCCTGCCGCTGGTGATCGACGGCCCGACCGGCCCGCCGCACGTCTTCGAGATCCCGCGCGACGCGATCCTCGAGGTGCCGATCGAGCACCCGCAGCACGCGTGGTTCGCCGAGCTCGGGCTGCGCTGGCACGCCGTCCCGGCGATCTCGAACATGGACCTGCGGATCGGTGGCATCACCTACACCGCCGCGCCGTTCAACGGCTGGTACCTCGGGACCGAGATCGGGTCACGGAACTTCGGCGACACCGACCGGTACGACCTGCTGCCGGGCATCGCCCGCCGCCTCGGCCTCGACACCTCGACCGAGCGGACGCTGTGGAAGGACCGCGCGCTGCTCGAGCTCAACGTCGCGGTGCTGCACAGCTTCACGATGGCCGACGTGACGATCACCGACCACCACACCGAGTCCGAGCGCTTCCTCATGCACCTCGAGCGTGAGGAGAAGGCCGGTCGCTCGGTGCCCGGTGACTGGTCCTGGCTCGTGCCGCCGATGTCGGGCTCCGCGACCGGGGTCTTCCACCGGTACTACGACACGACCGAGCGGACACCGGCCTTCGTGCCGCGGGGTGCGGGGTGCCCCGTCGCCCGGCAGACCGAGGCCCGGCGCCTCGCCGCCGAGCAGGGCGTCTGCCCGATCACCGGCCACGGCCCGGCGGCCTGATCGGCCCCGCGTAACATCTCGGGATGACCGTCGTCCCGCCTGAGTTCCGCGCTCTCCTCGGGACCCGCAAGTTGCCGCTCAAGCGGGTCGCCCAGGTCGAGGACCTGTGGGAGGGCCGCACCGAGATGGCCCCGGCCCGCGACGCCGCGACCGTTCTCCTGCTGCGGGACACGGCCGCCGGCGTGGAGGTCTACGTCCTGCGTCGGCAGGCGACGATGGCGTTCGCGTCGGGCCAGTACGTGTTCCCCGGCGGCTCGGTGGACGAACGGGACGAGTCCATCGACGTCGAGTGGATCGGCCCCGACCCGAGCCACTGGGGCAAGCTGTTCGCCGCCCCGGAGCCGCTCGCGCGGGCCCTGGTCTGTGCCGCGATCCGGGAGACGTTCGAGGAGTCCGGTGTCCTGCTCGCCGGGCCCGACGCCGAAACCGTCGTCGCCGACACCTCGGGCCCGGACTGGGAGGCCGACCGCGTCGCGCTGATCAACCGCGAGCTGTCGTTCTCGGACTTCCTGTCCCGACGCGGTCTCGTCGTCCGCGCGGACCTCGTCGTGCCGTGGGCGCACTGGGTGACGCCGGTGTTCGAGCCGCGCCGGTTCGACACGCGCTTCTTCGTCGCCGCGCTGCCGGCCGGGCAGGTGACACGCGAGTTCAACGAGGAGGCCGACCAGGTCGAGTGGGTCCGCCCCGACGCCGCGATCGAGCGGTGGAAGGAGGGCGACATGTCGATCATGCCGCCGACGCTGATCAGCCTCGCCGAGATCGGCCGCTACGCCACCGTCGCCGACGCGATGGCCGCGGCGGCCGACCGCGAGATCGCGCCGTTGGTGCCCCACGCCGTGATCCGGGACGACGAGCTGTTCATGGTCCTGCCCGGTGACGCCGACTACGTCTCTCCCCTGGACTGAGCTCGTGACCGACCCGTTCGCCACCCCCTGGACCGGCGGTGTCCTCTCGCCCCGCGCCCGCTGCGTGCTCGCCCCGAACCCGGGCCCGATGACGCTGGAGGGCACCAACACCTGGGTGCTCGCCGAGCCCGGCTCCCGCGCCAGCGTCGTCGTCGACCCCGGTCCGGCCGACGAGGCGCACCTCGCCGCGGTGCTCGCAGCCGCGACCGAGGGCGGCCGGTCGGTCGCCGCCGTCCTCGCGACGCACCGTCATCACGACCACGTCGAGGGGGCGGTGATGTTCGCCCGGATGGCCGAAGCGCCGGTCCGCGCCGCCGACCCCGACGTCCGGTTCGGGGACGGCGTCACCTCCCTCGCGGAGGGCGACGTGATTCAGGTCGACGGCCTCGAGATCCGGGTGCTCCACACGCCCGGCCACACCTCGGACTCCATGACGTTCCTGCTCCCGGCGGACCGCGCCATCCTCACCGGCGACATGGTCCTCGGCCGAGGCCCGACGGTCGTCATCCCGCCCGACGGCGTCCTCCGGGACTACTTCGCCTCGCTGGAGCGTTTCGCCGCCCTCGCGGGGGATGCCGTCGACACCGTCTACCCCGGCCACGGCCCGGTCCTCCCCGACGCCGTCGCCGCGATCGACTACTACCTGACGCACCGTCGGCAACGGCTCGAACAGGTCCGCGCCGCCGTCGACGCCGGGGACGTGACCCCGCGTCAGGTGGTCGAGCGCGTGTACGCGGACGTCGACCGGAGCCTCTGGCCCGCCGCCGAGTGGTCGGTCAAGGCGCAGCTGATCTTCCTCGGCGTCCCCGTCGAGGACCCCGACGCCGTCCCCCCGAACCCCTACGCGGACGGCCGCTGACCCCGGCCGGTGGAAAAGAAAGGGTGACACCCCTTACTCCGCAGTAAGGGGTGTCACCCTTTTTTGACAGGGGCGCCGCGGGTCCGCGGGTCAGCGGGCGCGGCGGCTCAGGCGCTCGAGGTCGAGCAGGACGACCGCGCGGGCCTCGAGGCGGATCCAGCCGCGGCCGGCGAAGTCGGCCAGGGCCTTGTTCACGGTCTCGCGGGAGGCGCCGACGAGCTGGGCCAGCTCCTCCTGGGTGAGGTCGTGGCCGACGTGGACGCCGTCGTCGGACTGGACGCCGAAGCGGCTCGACAGGTCGAGCAGCGCCTTGGCGACGCGGCCGGGGACGTCGGAGAAGACCAGGTCGCCGATGACCTCGTTCGTGCGGCGCAGCCGCGACGAGATCTGCTTGAGCAGCGACAGCGCCACCTCGGGACGGCCGGAGACCCACGTCGTGAGCTCGGTGTGCCCCAGCGCGAAGATCTGGGTGTCGGTGACCGCGGTGGCGGTGGCCGTCCGGGGGCCCGGGTCGAACAGCGAGAGCTCGCCGAACATCTCACCCGGGCCGAGGATCGCCAGCAGGTTCTCGCGGCCGTCACTCGACGTGCGGCCCAGCTTCACCTTGCCGTCGGCGACCACGTAGAGCTTGTCGCCGGCGTCCCCTTCGCGGAACAGCACCTGGCCGCGACCGAGGTTGATCTCCGCCATCGAACGACGCAGTGCCCCGGCGGCCTCGTCGTCGAGGGCCGAGAACAGCGGCGCCTTACGAATCATGTCGTCCACGGCACGCCTCCTCTTCCTCCCGCAGCGTAGTGGCAAACGGGGTTGTTCTCGCAGGTGGGCGGCTCGGTGATCCGGTGTCAGTATCCGGAACTACCCTGACGAGGTGCCACGAAAGTTCGCCGGCGAGTCGCCGCTCGCCCTCACCCGCCGTGCCCGGCGGATCTCGCGTGTGCTCACCGAGACCTACCCGGACGCGCACTGCGAGCTCGACTTCACCACTCCGCTCGAACTCCTCGTGGCCACGATCCTGTCCGCTCAAACCACCGACGTCCGGGTCAACCTGGTGACGCCGGTGCTGTTCGCCAAGTACCGGACCGCTGCGGACTACGCCGCCGCCGACCGCGCCGAGATGGAGTCGATCGTCGCCTCGACCGGGTTCTTCCGGGCGAAGACGAACTCGGTGATGGGCATGGCACAGGCCCTGTGCGACCGCTTCGGTGGCGAGGTGCCGAACCGGCTCGAGGACCTCGTGACCCTGCCCGGCGTCGGCCGCAAGACCGCCAACGTCGTGCTCGGCAACGCGTTCGGGGTCCCCGGCATCACCGTCGACACCCACTTCGGCCGGCTCTCGCGCCGCTTCGGGTTCACGACCGAGGACGACCCGGTCAAGGTCGAGCACGAGGTCGGCGCGCTGATCCCGAAGAAGGACTGGACGGACTTCTCCCAGCGGATGATCTGGCACGGCCGTCGGATCTGCCACGCCAAGAAACCGGCCTGCGGGGCCTGCCCGGCGGCGGCCCTGTGCCCGGCCTTCGGCGAGGGCGAGACCGATCCGGAGAAGGCGGCCAAGCTCGTCCGGACCTCGGGCCCCCGATGAGGCGCGCGCTCGCGGCGGCCCTGACGGCGCCGCTGCTGCTCGCCGCGTGCGGCGACGAGGACGCCGGAACGGGTGCGAGCGGCCCCCGGGGGGCCGACGCCCCCGTCCTGACCTGCGAGGGCCTCGACAAGGCCGTCCCGGGGGCCCCGGCGGCCGCCGCGTCGCCGTCGGGGAGCCCGACCGCGCTGCCGAATCTGACCCTCGACTGCCTCGGCGGCGGCGAGCCGGTCAAGCTGCGGTCCCTGCGCGGGCCGATGGTGATCAACGTGTGGGCGAGCTGGTGCAAGCCGTGCCTGGCCGAGCTGCCGTACCTCACCGAGGCCCACGCCGAGCTGACGGAACGGGTCCGGTTCCTCGGGGTCGCGGTGCAGGACGCGGACACCCCGTCCCGCGAGTGGCTCTCGTACCACGGAGTGCCGTGGCCGTCACTGGCCGACCGTAAAGGTTCGGTTCGCGGCCCGCTGCGGATTCCCGGCCCGCCGGTCACCCTCTTCGTCAACTCCGAGGGGAGAATTGCCGCGGTCCACTATGGTGCGTTCACGAGCGCACGCGCCGTCCGGGACGCGGTCGCGGAGCACCTCCAGGTCTCCTGAGGGAGCGGGGTCCGAGGGGACGTGGGTGAACAGGGTCGAGCTGCCGCAGTGGTTGGCTCCCCTCGTCGACCTCGCCGGGACGATCCAGCCTGCTGATTTCGGCCCCCTCCTGCCGGCGCAGCCGTCCTCCGGCGAGCGCGCCTCGGCCGTCCTCCTACTCTTCTGGGAGGACACCTCCCAGGGCGTTCCCGGGGACATCCGCATCCTGCTGATCCGGCGCGCGTCCGACATGCGCAACCACGCGGGGCAACCGGCCTTCCCGGGCGGGACGGTCGACCCCACCGACGACGGCCCGGTCGAAGCCGCGCTCCGGGAGGCCGTGGAGGAGACCGGCCTGGATCCGAGCGGTGTCGAGGTGCTCGCGACCCTGCCGGAGCTCTCGCTGGCGGTCAGCGGCTTCGCGGTGACGCCGGTGCTGGCCTGGTGGCGCGAGCCGAGCCCCGTGCGCCCGGTGGACCGCGCCGAGGTGGCCTCGGTCCACCTGGTCCGCGTCGCCGACCTCGTCGACCCCGCGAACCGCCTCACCGTGCGTCACGTCTCGGGCCGGATGTCGCCGGCGTTCGACGTCGACGGCCTGCGGGTCTGGGGCTTCACCGCCTACGTCCTCGACCGGATCCTGCACCTGGCCGGCTGGGAGCGGCCGTGGGATCGGGACCGGGCCGAGGAGATGTCGTGAGCGTGATCGACGTCGTCCTGCTGGTCGCCTGTGTCTCGTTCGCGGCGGCGGGGTATCGGCAGGGGTTCATCATCGGCCTGACGGCGTTCGTCGGGTTCCTGGCCGGCGGCATCCTGGGCGTCTTCCTGGCGCCCGAGATCGTGCAGGTGATCGACGACGAGCTCGGGCAGGCGATCTTCGCCGTCGGCATCGTGCTGACGATGGCGACGGTGGGTCAGTTGATCGGCGCCGCCGCGGGAGCGTATCTGCGCGGCCTGGTGACCTGGCATCCCGCGCATGCGATCGACGCCGGTGCCGGCGCAGTGCTCGGTGTCGTCTCGCTGCTCGTCGTCTCGTGGTTCGTCGGGTCCGCGCTCGCGAGCGCGCCGGTCTCGGACCTGTCGCAGAAGGTGCGTGAGTCCGAGGTCCTCCGGTTCGTCGACAGCTACATGCCCGACAGCGCCGACCGGCTCTACGCCTCACTGGCGCGGGTGCTCGACAAGAACGGCATCACGCAGGTCTTCGGTCCGTTCGACAACGAGAAGATCATCCCGGTCGAGGAGCCGGACTCCGGCCCGCTCGCCGCCCCCGCGATCCGCGCCGTCAAGCGCAGCATCGTCAAGGTCGAGGGCGCTGCGCAGTCCTGCCGCAAGGCACTGGAGGGCACCGGCTTCGTCTACGCGCGCGAGCGCGTCATGACCAACGCCCACGTGGTGGCCGGCGTCGACGCCCCGACCGTCTCCGTCGGTGGCACCGAGACGCGTCTGCAGGGCCGGGTCGTCCTCTTCGACGAGGACCGCGACGTCGCGATCATCTACGTCCCCGGCCTCAACGCCCCGGCGCTGACCTTCGACACCACCGGCAAGCGCCGCGACTCGGCGGTCGTGGCCGGCTTCCCGCTCAACGGCCCGTACCACCTGGAGAAGGCCCGCATCCGCGAGGAGATCAACGCCCGCGGGCCCGACATCTACAACACCGGCGTCGTCGAGCGGAACGTGTTCTCGATCTTCGCCCGCATCGAGCCCGGCAACTCCGGCGGCCCCCTGCTCTCCCCGGACGGCAAGGTCTACGGGCTGATCTTCGCCAAGAGCGTCCAGGACTCGCAGACCGGCTACGCCCTCACCGCGGCCGAGGTCGCGGAGGACGCCCGCAAGGGCGCGGCGACGACCACGAAGGTCTCGACCCGGGACTGCGTCTAGGTCTCCTGCATCCACCGCAGGAGGAGCCGGGTGACCGCCTCCGGGGCCTCCTCGTGGGGGAAGTGCCCGACCTCGGGGACGACCGACCACGAGTACGGCCCGGCGACGTAGCGGCCGGAGCCGGCGGCGGTGCCGGGCCGGACCACCGGGTCCCGGGCCCCGTGCAGGTGCAGCACCGGGCAGGGGATCGGGGTGCGCATCCGCCGGGCGTAGCGGAGCCCGTCGGGGCGGGCGAGGGAGCGGAACGCCCACCGGTGGTACTCCAAGGCGCAGTGCGCGACCGGCTGCACCTGGATCGCCCGCCGGTAGATCCGCTCGGTCTCGGCGTCCGGCCACGCCGGAGCGGCGCCCCAGGCGTGCAGCAGCTCCCCGACCGCGGCGCCGTCGTCGGCGACGAGCTTCCGCTCCGGGATCCAGGGCCGCTGGTAGCCGAGCAGGTAGGACGACGCCGCCACCTGCCGCCGGTCGAGGGCAGCCGCGCGCATGCGGCGGGGGTGCGGGGCCGAGACGGCTGCGAGGCGCCTGACGACCTTGGGCTCGAACACCGCGCTCGTCCAGGCGAGCAACCCGCCCCAGCCGTGACCCACGATCGTCGCCTCGGCCTCCCCGAGGGACTGCACGACACCGGCGACGTCCCCGGTCAGCGTCATGGGGTCGTACCCGCGCGGAGTCTTGTCGCTGCCGCCGTAGCCGCGCAGATCCATCGCGACGGCGCGGTACCCGGCATCGGCGAGCGCGACGAGCTGGTGCCGCCAGGTCCACCAGAACGTGGGGAACCCGTGGAGCAGGAGGACCAGCGGCCCCTCGCCCACCTCAGCGACGTGGAACCGAGCGCCGTTCGCAGCAATCTGACGGTGCGTCCACGGGCCCTCCAGGGCCCAGGCGACGTCGGCCGGACTGCTGCCGTCGCTGCGCACTCACGCGTCCGCGGGCTGTTTCTTGCCCCGGCTCTTCAGCGTCGCGACGGTGTCCTTGATCGTCCGCTGCGTCCGCTCGGGCGGGCCCATCTTCTTCAGCGACTTCAGACCGATCCCGGCCAGAATCCCCGCGAGGAGCAGGTACGCGCCGGCGACGATCAGGTAACAGGCCCACAGGGGGAGCGAGGTCTGGTCCAGGCCGTAGACGGCGCCGAACGAGAGGAAGATGAACCCGAAGAACCCGAACAGGCCGGCCCCGCCGAACATGCCGCCGCCGAGGGCGGCCTTCTTCGCCTCGGCCGCGAGCTCGGCCTTGGCCAGCTCGATCTCACTGCGGACCAGGATCGACGCGTTCTGGCTCGCCGCCGCGACGAGCTCGCCGAGCGACGGCTCCCGCAGCGACCCGTCGCCGGTGGTCGCCGCGGCGGAGCCGTTCCGGATCTCGGCCATGGGGTCCTCCCGAATGCTGGTTCGCCCTACGAGGCGCCACGGTCGCGCTACCGGGCAGCGCGGTGGTCACACAGTCTGCCCGGTTTGTCCGTCGGCACGCTCCCCGCCCCGCCGCCGGACGTGCCGCTCCCGGAACCGCAGCTGCACGACCGCGATCGCGGCGGCCACCAGGGAGGCGGCCAGCACCGCAACCTTGACCGCGGCCGACCGGGTCGGGTCGTCCCCGTAGGCCAGGTCCCCGATCAGCAGGGAGACCGTGAACCCGATGCCCGCCAGCGTCGCCACGGCCGCCACGTCGCTCCAGGCCAGGTCGGGGCTGA
The DNA here is from genome assembly GCF_039525035.1 of Sporichthya brevicatena. Classification (NCBI taxonomy): domain Bacteria; kingdom Bacillati; phylum Actinomycetota; class Actinomycetes; order Sporichthyales; family Sporichthyaceae; genus Sporichthya; species Sporichthya brevicatena. The sequence goes on along the minus strand of NZ_BAAAHE010000001.1, from coordinate 63,586 downwards.
GCTGGGCCCGCGTCCAGCGCGCCGCCGCCCACGTCCCGCCCAGGACGCCGAGAAACTTGCCGACGACCAGCCCGACGGCCACGCCGGCCGCCACCGGGTCCTCGGCCGCCGCCCGCAGGTCCCCGCCCGAGACGGCGACCCCCGCCGCGGCGAAGGCGAAGACCGGCAGCACCAGGCCGGCCGAGATCGGCCCCAGCCGGTGCTCCAGCCGCTCCGCGGGCGAGGAGGCCTCGCCCTCGTCCGGCCGGACCCGCGTGAGCAGCCCGAGGGCCACGCCGGCCACCGTCGCGTGCACGCCGCTGTCGTGGACCAGCCACCACACGCCCAGTGCCAGCGGGACGTAGACCCACCAGGCCCGGACCCGACGGCGCTGCAGGACGGCGTAGGCCGCCAGGGCCGCGATCGCGCCGGCGAGGGATCCGAGCTCGATCTGCTCGGTGTAGAAGATCGCGATGATCGTGATCGCCCCGAGGTCGTCGACGACCGCGAGCGTCAGCAAGAACGCCCGCAGGGCGGTCGGGAGCGACGACCCGGCCACCGCGAGCACCGTCAGCGCGAACGCGATGTCCGTCGCGGTCGGGATCGCCCAGCCCTCGCCCGCCCCGGGCTCCCCGAGGCTGACCACCACGTACAGCAGCGCGGGTACGGCCATCCCGCACCCGGCGGCGACCACCGGCAGCAGGGCCGTCGCCGGCGTCCGCAGCTCGCCGACCACGAGTTCGCGCTTGAGCTCCAGGCCGGCCACGAAGAAGAACAGCGCGAGCAGGCCGTCCGACGCCCAGTGGGCCACGGTCAGGTCCAGCCCGATCGAGCTGGGCCCGACGTGGCTGTGGAGCAGCTCGGCGTAGGCGTCGGACCAGGGCGAATTCGCCCAGACCAGGGCGACCACGGCCCCGGCCAGGAGCAGGAACCCACCCACGGTCTCGTCGCGCAGGACGTGCGCCAGGTAGCGGGCCTCGCGGGTCGGCAGGCGGCCGAACAGGACGCGGGACGCAGCGGGGCGGGGCGCGGGCGGCGGCCCGGGCGGGGTGAGAGACAAGGAGACTCCGGGGTCGGGAACACGATCGCCGACCAGACTTCCCGGCACTCCTGATCGATCAGTCTAGGCGTGGCCTCACAATCGTGCTCGACGACCCGATCGGTACGGCCGAGTACCGCCCCGCGTCACCCACCCCACCAGCGCACCGGTTCTTCGTCCACCGGTCCGGAACAAGGAGCACCACCATGGCCCGACCCCGCCGCCGCACGGCCGCCTTCCGGGCGGTCGTGGCCGCGTCGTGCGCGGTCCTCGTCCTGAGCGCCTGCGCGAACGACGACGACGACAACGAGGCGGTCAGCACGCCCGCCGCGACCGCCTCCGCGAGCGCCACTCCCGAGCCCACGCCGTCGGCGTCGGAGGCCGACGTCGAGGCGCTGACCACCCTGACCGTCGAGATCCTCACCACCGACGACCTGAAGCGGAAGTGCGAGGAGCTCGCCACCTCCGGGTTCGTGCTCGCCGTCTTCGGCGGCCAGGAGAGCTGTCAGGAGGAGGACGACGACTCCGACGACGACAACGACCCGACCGGCGCCGAGCTGAGCGACGTCGTCGTCACCGGCGACTCCGCCTCCGCCGTCGTGGCGATCAAGGGCGGCAGCACCGACGGCGCCGAGGGCGCGTGGCGGTTCACCAAGGACGCGACCGGCTGGCGTCTGTCCGAGTGGAGCATCGACTACCTGCGTTCGGTCCTCGCCACCGGGTTCGGGACGAACTACCAGGAGGGCGAGGGCGGCCCGATCGACGACCCCGACGTCCGCAGCTGCTTCGTCGCCAAGCTCCAGTCCCTCGACGACCAGAACTTCCGCACGACGATGTACACCCTCATCGCCGGCCGCGACGACGCCGACCAGTACATCGGCGAGACGCTGATCGCCTGCGGTTACGAGGAGGACGGCGGTTCGTCGGGCAGCGGCAGCGAGACCGCCAGCCCCTCTGGGACCTGACGGGCCGTTAACGGTCACGGCCCCCCGCCCGGCTGAGCCGGACGGGGGGCCGCGCGTGCACCCCCGAGTGGTGCGCGACTAGCTCGTTACATCTTGCTCGCGGCGTACTTCACAGCCTCGCGGATGCGGGGGTAGGTGCCGCAGCGGCAGACGTTGCGCAGCGTGTCGAGGTCGGCCTCGGAGATCTTGCGGCCGGACTTCTTCACACGGTTGATCAGCGCAGTCGCGGCCATGATCTGGCCGGGCTGGCAGTAACCGCACTGGGCGACGTCGTACTTGATCCAGGCTTCCTGGACCGGGTGCAGGCTGCCCTTGGCCGTCTTGGCGAGGCCCTCAATCGTGGTGATCCGGTCGGAGGACTTGATGTCCGAGACCGGAACGGAGCACGGGTTGAAGTGCTTGCCGTTCAGGTGGGAGGTGCAGGCCTGGCACACACGGATACCACAGCCGTACTTCGGGCCGGTCACACCAAGGACGTCACGCAAAACCCACAGCATGCGGACGTTGTTCTCGATGTCAACGCTGACCTTCTTACCGTTCAGGACGAACGAGTGCTTAGGCACGGATCTCTCCTTTCTTCGTAGTCAGGTCAGCGCGCGAACCGACGGCCATTGACGGGCGACTGCGGGATCGGCGGAACCTTGGGCTTGACCACGAACCCGAGGGGGTCGTTGAAGTTGACCGGGTTGATGGTCGGGAGCGTGCCCTTGGCGCGGCCCCACGCGATGGAGGCAGCCGCCTGGCCGGCGGCCACACCGGTCTCGCCGGCGCCACCACCGATCTCACGGTTGTCCGGCATCAGGTGGCACTCGAAGACGTAGGGAACGTTCCACTGCCGGGTGTACCGGTAGTTGTCCCACGACGCCTCGAGCGGCAGGCCGTCCTCGATGTGGCAGCTGGCGGTCAGCGCCTGCGCGATGCCGTCCATGCAGCCACCCATCATGTTGGCCTGGAAGTTGCGCGGGTTGATCACGCGGCCCGCGTCAACGGCCATGATCGCCTTGGTGATACGCGGACCGGTGTAGGCCTCCCGGATCTTCCGGTTGACCATGGCCGGCCGAGCGTCGATCTCCATGAAGCAGGCGACCTTGCACTGGTACTCACTGTGCAGCGCGATGGCCTGGGCAGTGCCCTCCGGCATCGTGCGGCCCCAGTTACCGGCCTCGGCGGCCTTGTCGAGCACCGCACGCCAGCCGTCGTCCTTGGCGAACGCACGACGGAACTCGTAGTCGTCCATGCCAAAGGCGTCAGCCACCTTCGAGACGTGGATCTCGCGGGCGCAGCCGGTGTCCGGCGAGTACACGTTGCGGACCGCGGAGGTCGGCAGCGTGTCGTACGCGAAGATCTCGTTCAGGTAGACGGCCGTGCTGCCGAAGTTGTACGGCACGCTCGTCACGAGCTGGTAGAAGGCCACGGCTATCGAGAGGTTGCCGATCTCCTTGTTGCCGGAGAAGCCAAGACGCGGGTCCTGGGCGGTCGCCGAACCGGAGATGATCTCGCCGAGACCGTGGGTCCAGTCGCAGGCGCTGGAAGCGCTGCTCATGGTGAAGCTGGTGATGCTGTTGCCGTTCTTGGTCATGCGAACCCGGTTGACCATCATCGGGTGCATGCGGCCGTGGCGAGCGTCGTCCGAGCGGTGGTACATGAGCCGGACCGGCTTGCCGAACAGCTTGCTGGCCTCGACGGCCTCGTAGGAGGCGTCCGAGAACAGGTGCCGACCGAAGGAGCCACCCGCGGTGGTGCAGTGCACGACCACGTTGTCCTCGGGGATGTTCAGCATCAGCGCGATGCGCTGGAGGGTGACGATCGGCATGTTGTGAGCGGCCCACACCTCAGCGGTGTCGCCACGCACGTCGGCCACGGCGCAGTTCGTCTCCAGGGGAGAACCGCTGCGGTAGTGGTAGACGTAGTCCTCTTCGATGACCTCGTCCGAGGGGAGGGCCGGGGCGATCGGAAGGAGGACCGAGGCCACCTTGGCGGTGAGCGACTCGTTGTTCTCGTTGTCGATGGTGCCGGCGCCCCACGTGACCTTCAGGGCGCGGATGGCGTCGATGCACTGACCGAACGTGCGCGCACGGACGGCCACACCGCGGGAGATCGCGCCGACGTCGGTGACACCCGGCATCGCCTTGACCTGCTCGAGGTTCTCGATCGACTGCACGGTGCCGTTCAGTGTCGGCGGACGGCAGACCATCGTCGGCATCGCGTTCGGGACCTTGAGGTCCATCGCGAACTGCTTCTTGCCCTGCACGATGTCGAGAGCGTCGACGCGGCCGATGCTCTGACCCATGTACTTGCCGGGCTTGCTCTTGAGCTTGACGTCGAGCGGCTTGGTGACGCGCGACGCGGCGAGCTCGGAGAGGGAGCCGTAGGTGGCCATCTGACCGTCGGGGCCGAACACGGCGCCGTCACGGGTCTTGACCGAGGACACCGGAACGCCCCACTTCTCGGCCGCGGCGGTGGCGAGAGCGGTACGGGCGGTGGCGGCCATGGTCTTCATGGGCATCCACAGCGAGAAGTGCGACGTCGAACCACCGGTCAGCATGTTGAAGACCAGCTCGGGACGGGCGTCCTCGAGGGTGCACACGACGTTCTCGATCGGCATGTCCATCTCGTCGGCAATGACCTGCGCGAACGAGGTGGTGATGCCCTGGCCGGCTTCCTGGCGCGGAATCGCGAAGTGCGCCTTGCCGTCAGGCGTGACGTCGATCTTCAGGTGGTGGTTCGTCGGAAGGCACGAATCCCGGTACGCGTCCAGGAAGTCGTAGTTGTCCGAGAGGGTCGGGTTGCTCGGAATGGGCGATGCACCGGCTGCGTGGGCGGTGCTGGGGGCGGCGGTCTCCCAGGCGACATCAGCGGTGACGGCCAGCGTGGTGCCGGCCAGGACGTATCCGACGAACTGACGACGGGTGGTACCCCTCGGCGTCTCGACGGGTGACTCAGCGATGGCCGCGGAGTCGGGGCTGGGTGTTGGTGACATGAACCGTTCCCTTCACGCCGGCTCGGGGGAGACCGGCATCAGGCTCGTCGCGGTGTACGGGGAGGTTCGCTCCGCCGGGCGACGAGGTGGATAGGAGCGTGCAGCCCTCCGGGCGAAGGGCTTGGTGACGTATCGCTCCGGATGTGTCCGATGTAACAGGGGCTGAACACGGACATGGAACTTCCGGGGCGGGACGCCTCCAACCAGGACGGTTTCTCAGGAAAGTCCGGACGGCAATGTCGGACATTCCTGGCATCGACGAGCGGTAGCTTTTTGCGCCGAACGGGGGGTGTGGCGTTCGTCATTTGTCCGGACGAACAAGTATTGACGATCTTCCCCCCAAAACGTTGGTATCCGAGGGCGATTTCCTCGCATTTGCCAACACGGTGGCCTGGATCACGAGGAGTTGCGGGCGTGACCCAGGTCTCAACCTCGCGACTGCGGCCCGTTGGGCGGTATCTCGACATCGAGAGATATTCCGATCCTTCCTGAGAAAGATCGTCCGCTGGGCGCAAGGAACGTGACCATTCGTCGTAACAGACGGCTCGCCCAACGGGTCCGGAGCGCCGTCTGGCGCACGTATGGGGCGCGCGAACGTTTGGCCGTTGCGACAACGGTCACAGCGTGATGCAGCGCACCTAAGGTGTCGCGCGACCCCGCACGAGTGCGAACAACCGCGACAAAGGGAGTACCCCGTGGCCCAAGTCGATGAGCCGGGCCGGTCGCCGACCGGCATGGACGCCGAACACGAAGCGATCTACAACGATCCCGAGTTCGCCGAACTGAGGCGCAGGTTCAAGCGCCTGGTCTTCCCCCTCGTCCTGGGCTTCATGGCCTGGTACTTCCTCTACGTCATCTGCGCGACCTACGCGCACGGCTTCATGCGGGAAGAGGTGCTCGGCCACATCAACGTCGGGCTGCTCTTCGGCCTGCTGCAGTTCGCGTCGACGTTCGGCATCGCGTATTACTACGCGAAGCGTGCGGAGGTCGAGCTGGACAGCCGCTCGCGCGGTCTGCTGGCCCGCCACACCGGGGGAGGCGCCAAGTGACCGGCACCGAGACGCTGACCGTCAGCCTGTTCGGCGCGGTCGTCGCCCTGACGCTGTACATCACGATGATCGCCTCGCGGCAGAACACCGCGGCCGGCGACTTCTACCACGGTGGCCGCGGGTTCAGCGGCTTCCAGAACGGCCTTGCGATCTCCGGCGACTACATGTCGGCCGCGAGCTTCCTCGGCATCTCCGGCGCCATCGCCCTCAACGGGTACGACGGCTTCCTCTACTCCATCGGCTTCCTCGTCGCGTGGCTGGTCGCCCTGCTGCTCGTCGCCGAGCTGCTGCGGAACACCGGCCGCTACACGATGGCCGACGTCCTCTCCTACCGGATGCGGCAGAAGCCGGTCCGGACGGCGGCGGCCACCTCGACGGTCGTCGTGTCGATCTTCTACCTGCTCGCGCAGATGGCCGGCGCGGGCAAGCTCGTCGCCCTGCTGATCGGCGCCGATTCGGACGCGGCGAAGAACCTGACGATCGTCGCGGTCGGCGCGCTGATGATCGTCTACGTCACCGTTGGCGGCATGCGCGGCACGACGTACGTGCAGATCGTCAAGGCCTGCCTGCTCATGACCGGCACGGTCATCGTCGTCTTCCTGACGCTGCTGAAGTTCGACTTCAACATCTCGCGCATGCTGGCCGAGGCCTCGGAGCGGGACGCGCAGGAGAAGCTGGGTGACGGCTTCAACGCGGCAGCCGCCGAGGTGCGCGAGTTCCTCTACCTCGGTGGTGGTGCGCAGTACGGCCTGACCGGCACGACGAAGATCGACTTCATCTCCCTCGCGCTGGCCCTGGTGCTCGGCACCGCCGGCCTGCCGCACATCCTGATCCGCTTCTACACGGTGCCGACCGCCAAGGACGCGCGTACCTCGGTCCTGTGGGCGATCGGGATCATCGGCTCGTTCTACCTGATGACCCTGGTCCTCGGGTTCGGTGCCGCGGCGCTGCTCGGCCGCAACGCGATCATCGCGGAGGACGCCTCCGGCAACCTGGCCTCGCCACTGCTCGCCGAAGAAGTCGGTGGCGGTGAAGGCAGTGCCGGTGGCGCGATCCTGCTGGCGCTGATCTCCGCGGTCGCCTTCGCGACGATCCTCGCGGTCGTGGCCGGTCTGACCCTGGCGTCGTCGTCGTCGTTCTCGCACGACCTGTACGCCAACGTCATCAAGAGTGGCAACTGCTCCGAGCAGGAGGAGGTCAAGGTCGCCCGGATCTCGGCCTTCGTCATCGGTGGCGTGGCGATCGTGCTCAGTCTGTTCGCGCAAGACCTGAACATCGCGTTCCTCGTCGCCCTGGCCTTCGCGGTCGCGGCGTCGGCGAACCTGCCGTCGATCCTGCTGAACCTGTTCTGGCCCCGCTTCAACACCCGAGGCGCGACCTGGGCGATCTACGGCGGTCTCATCGTGTGCGTCGGCCTGATCATCTTCTCGCCGAACGTCTCCGGTGGCCCGACGGCGCTGTTCAAGGAGCACGACTGGTCGTACTTCCCGCTGAAGAACCCGGGCATCATCTCGATCCCCGCCGGCTTCCTCTTCGGCATTCTCGGCACCCTCACCTCGAAGGAGCCGGAGTCCATCGCGAAGTACCGCAACTTCGAGGTCCGCGCCCTCACCGGCGCCGGTGCCGAGAAGGCGGCTCAGCACTAGGCCTGCCCCGGCGGCCCTCGTGCTTCATCCATCGCGGCTCTCCCGGTGCCCCAACGGCGGGGCACCGGGAGGTCGCGGTCGCCGGCAGCGCCCCGCTGCCGGACCCACAGTTGTGCCCCAAGTACGACCCGGAGGACCCCGACGTGAGCTCAGACGCCCTGTCCAACCTGATGTCCGAGAACCGGCGCTTCGAGCCGCCGGCCGAGTTCGCGGCGGCGGCGAACGCCCAGGCCGACCTGTACGACCACGCGGCCAAGGACCGGCTCGCGTTCTGGGCCGAACAGGCCGACGCCCTGTCCTGGGAGCAGAAGTGGGACACGGTCCTCGACTGGTCCGGCGCCCCGGTCGCGAAGTGGTTCGTCGGGGGCAAGCTCAACGTCGCCTACAACTGCGTGGACCGGCACGTCGAGGCCGGCCACGGCTCGCAGGTCGCCTTCCACTGGGAGGGCGAGCCCGGCGACACCCGCACCATCACCTACTCCGACCTCCAACGTGAGGTCAGCAAGGCTGCGAACGCGCTGATCGCGCTGGGTGTGAAGACCGGCGACCGCGTCTGCATCTACATGCCGATGATCCCGGAGACGGTCGTCGCGATGCTCGCCTGCGCGCGCATCGGCGCCCCGCACTCGGTGGTCTTCGGCGGCTTCTCCGCGGACGCCCTCGCGTCCCGCGTCCAGGACGCCGACGCGCGGGTGATCATCACCGCGGACGGTGGCTACCGGCGCGGGGCCCCGGCCGTGCTGAAGCCGGCCGTGGACGAGGCGGTCGCGAAGTGCCCCGACGTCCGCAACGTCCTCGTGGTCCGGCGGACCGGCCAGGACGTCGCCTGGACCGAGGGTCGCGACGTGTGGTGGCACGACGTCGTCGACAGCGCGTCGGACCAGCACACGCCGGAGGCGTTCGACTCCGAGCACCCGCTGTACCTGCTCTACACGTCCGGCACGACGGGGAAGCCGAAGGGCATCCTCCACACGACGGGCGGCTATCTGACGCAGTGTGCGTACACGCACAAGTACGTCTTCGACATCAAGCCGGAGAGCGACGTCTACTGGTGCACCGCCGACGTCGGCTGGGTGACCGGACACTCCTACATCGTCTACGGGCCGCTCGCGAACCGGGCGACCTCGGTGATGTACGAGGGCACCCCGGACACCCCGCACCAGGGCCGGTGGTGGGAGGTCGCCGAGAAGTACGGGGTCACGATCCTCTACACCGCGCCCACCGCGATCCGGACGTTCATGAAGTGGGGCGACGACATCCCCGCGAAGTTCGACCTGTCGAAGATCCGCCTGCTCGGCTCGGTCGGCGAGAACATCAACCCCGAGGCCTGGATCTGGTACCGCCGCGTCATCGGTGGCGACAAGGCCCCGATCGTCGACACGTGGTGGCAGACCGAGACCGGGGCGATCATGATCAGCCCGCTCCCGGGCGTCACCGCGACGAAGCCGGGTTCGGCCATGCGGCCGCTGCCGGGCATCGGCGCCGACGTCGTCGACGACAACGCCAAGCCGGTCCCCAACGGGCACGGCGGCTACATGGTTCTCACCGAGCCGTGGCCGTCGATGCTGCGCGGCATCTGGGGTGACCCGGAGCGCTTCAAGGAGACGTACTGGTCGCGCTTCGAGGGCCTGTACTTCGCCGGTGACGGCGCGAAGAAGGACGACGACGGTGACGTCTGGCTCCTCGGCCGCGTCGACGACGTCATGAACGTCTCCGGCCACCGCATCTCGACCACCGAGGTCGAGTCGGCCCTGGTCTCCCACGAGAAGGTCGCGGAGGCCGCCGTCGTCGGTGCCACCGACGCCACCACCGGTCAGGGCATCGTCGCCTTCGTCATCCTGCGCAGCAGCGCCGGTGACGGCGGCGCGGACGTGGTCGCCGAGCTCCGGGCCCACGTGGCCAAGGAGATCGGGCCGATCGCGAAGCCGCGGCAGATCATGGTCGTTCCCGAGCTGCCGAAGACGCGGTCCGGAAAGATCATGCGCCGCCTGCTGCGCGACGTGGCCGAGAACCGGGACATCGGCGACGTGACGACCCTCGCCGACTCGTCCGTCATGAATCTGATCTCCGAGAAGCTGCCCAGCGCGGCGAGTGAGGACTGAGCCGACCATGGAAGACACCGTGCGGGGGCGTGAGGAGACGCCCCCGCACGCCTCGGCCCGTACCGGCACCTCCGACGCCGGCCACCCGATCCTCGGACTGATCCGATCGATCGCGGCCGAACGTCCGGAGCTGCTGGGTGGCCCGGTCGCCACACTGCGTCGGATGGACTCGGCAGGGCGGTCGGACTACATCCGCTCCCTGCGTGCGTTCTTCGACCACGCCGGTGACGTGCCCAAGGCCGCCGAGGCGTTGCTGCTGCATCCGAACACCCTCCGCTACCGGCTGCGGAGGATGCAGGAACTGACCGGTCTGGACCTCAAGGACCCGACCGACCGGCTCGTCGCCGAGCTGCAGCTCCACATCCTCGAGCACGCCGACCAACCCCCCGTGTCGCCACCGCCCCCGGCCCCACCCGGACCTGCCGACCGCGGATAGTTTGGCGGGCATGTCACCACGCTCTCCGCTGCTCGCTCCCGAGGTCTTCGACTACGTCGCCGCGCACGCCCCGGCACCGGACGACGTCCTGCGCGACCTCGCGGCCGAGACCGCGGCGATGGGTGGAATCTCGAGCATGCAGATCTCGCCCGACCAGGGTGCGTTCCTCGGCCTGCTCGCGCGGCTCGTCGGCGTCCGGTTCGCGGTCGAGGTCGGCACGTTCACCGGTTACTCGTCGATCTGTCTCGCCCGCGCCCTCGAACCGGGCGGTCGCCTGCTGTGCTGCGACGTCAGCGAGGAGTACACCGCGACGGCGCGGAGGTACTGGGACCGCGCGGGCGTCACGGAGCGGATCGACCTGCGCATCGCGCCGGCCATCGAGACGCTGCGCGCGCTGCCGGCCGAGGCGTCGATCGACCTCGCCTTCATCGACGCCGACAAGCAGGGCTACGCGGGCTACTGGGGCGAGATCGTGCCGCGGTTGCGGCCCGGCGGCCTCGTCCTCGTCGACAACACGTTGTGGTCGGGCAAGGTCGTCGACCCGGCGGTCACCGACGGCGACACCGAGGCGCTGCGCGCGTTCAACGACGCGGTCCTCGCCGACGAGCGGGTCGAGGCCGTGCTGCTCCCGGTGGCCGACGGCCTCACGGTGGCTCGCAAGCTCTGACGGTTCGTCAACCGCCGGGTCGTCACGGGCGGGATCAGCGGCGGAAGTCGCTGCGCTCCTGGCCCAGGCCCTCCGGCACGTGCAGGCGGACCATGATGCGGTGCACGTTCGACGGGACATGACTCGGGGTCAGGAGCGAGACCACGATCATCACGACGAACGCGATCGGGACCGTGAGCGCGGCCGGCTGAGCGAGCAGGGCGCCGGTCCAGCCGTCGTACGGGCCGCCGATGACGGTCGCGAGCACCGCGACGCCGGCGAGGGCGCCGCCGACGATCATCCCGGCGGCCGCGCCGACGGTGGACAGCCGGCGCCACCACACCCCGAGGACGAGCAGCGGGCAGAACGTCGAGGCGGCGACGGCGAACGCCAGGCCGACCGCGTCGCCGACCGGGATGCCGCCGGCGAGCAGGGCGAAGCCCAGCGGCACCAGGGTGGCGGGGAGTGCGGAGAGCTGGAAGGTGCGCACGGAACCGCTGCGGAACACGTCCTGGGACAGCACGGCGGCCGCGGACAGGGTCAGGCCGGCGGCGGTGGACAGGAACGCGGCGAACGCGCCCGCGGTGACGAGCGCGAACAACAGGTCGCCCGCGACCCCGCCGATCATGCGTGAGGGCAGCTCGAGGACGACGGAGTCCACCCGTCCGGTCAGCAGCAGGTCGGGAGCGTAGATCCGGCCGAGCGCCCCGAACAGCGTCGGGCCCAGGTAGAACAGCCCGAGCAGCGCCAGGACCGCGAGCGTCGTGCGTCGCGCGGCGCCGCCGTCGGGGTTCGTGTAGAAGCGCACGAGGATGTGCGGCAACCCCATCGTGCCGAGCATCGTGGCGATGATCAGGGAGTAGGTCGCGTAGAGCGAGTGCTCCCGCCCCTCGGTCAGCGGTTCGGACCAGCGCTTGTCGGTGGCGGTGGGCAGGTCCTCCTGCACCGGCACCGGGGCGTCGGCCGCGAAGTCCAGCCGCGTGCCCTTCGTGACGGTGTGCGTGCCCGGGGCGAGGACGGCGACGCCGCCGATGTAGCGCTGACCGTCGACGACCCCGGTCACCCGCGGGACGACCGGCTGGGTGACGACGATGCGCAGGTCCTCCGCCACGGTGACCGTGGTGGCCTCGGCGAAGCGCGGCTGCGAGTCGCGGGTCAGCGGCGGGGAGCCGTCGGAGTGCCAGGACAGGAACAGGAAGGCGGCGGGCAGCAGGATCGCCGTCACCTTCAGCCAGTACTGGAACGCCTGGACGAAGGTGATCGAGCGCATGCCGCCGGCGGCGACCGCGGTGACGACGACGACCGCGACGATGACCTCGCCGACCCAACGCGGTGCGCCGGTGACCGTCCGCAGGGTCAGGCCCGCGCCCTGGAACTGCGGCATCAGGTAGAGCCAGCAGATGCCGACGACGAGCACGCTGGCGATCATCCGCAGGCGGGTCGAGCTCAGCCGCAGCTCCGCGAAGTCGGGGAGCGTGTACGCCCCGGAGCGGCGCAGCGGTGCCGCGACGAGCACCAGCATCATCAGGTACCCGCCGGTGAACCCGACCGGCAACCAGAGCAGGTCGGCCCCGTAGGCGAGGATCAACCCGGCGACGCCGAGGAACGACGCCGCGGACAGGTACTCACCGCCGATCGCGGAGGCGTTCCACAGCGGGGAGACCGTGCGGGACGCGACGTAGAAGTCCGACGTGGTGCGGGAGATCCGGAGCCCGAACGCACCGATGACGACGGTGAGCGCGGCGACGAGCGAGATCGCTGCGATGCCGTACGTCTCGTTCACGGACGCCGAGCCTTCAACGGCGCTCGACCAGGTCGGCGAACTGACGCTCGTTGCGTTCGGCCGCGCGCACGTACGCCCAGCCGCCGAGGATCAGGGCCGGGTAGGCGAGGAAGCCGAGAGCCAACCAGGGCACGCCGAGTCCGAACACCCGCGCGCTACGGGTGGCCGGCCAGAGCTCGAACAGCAGCGGGAGTCCGGCGACGACGACCAGCACACCGAGACACACCGTCAGGGCGAGACCGAGCTGCGTGCGCATCAACGACCGGAGGTACACCTCACCGACGGTCGTCTGCTCGTCGAGGTCGAGGGCGCGCTGGACCGGGCCGGTGACGCGGGCACGCGGGCTGGTGACGACGACGCGCCCGGACTTGTCGACCTCGTTCACTCGCGCGCCTCAGGACGTTCGGCGGGGGTGTTGTTGGACGAGGACGTCGGACGGGACCGACGGACGAGAACCTCTCGCAGGTCGCGGGTGTGACGCCGACTCACCGTCAGCTCCTCGTTGCCGAGGACGACGCTGGAGCGGCCCGTCGCGAGGCGGACCTCGGTGACGTGCGCGAGGGAGACCAGGTAGCTGCGGTGGATGCGGATGAAGCCCGCGTCGCGCCAGCGCTCCTCGAGCGTCGCCATCGGGACGCGGACCAGGTGGGTCGCGTCGGAGGTGTGCAGGCGCGCGTAGTCGCCGTGCGACTCCACGTAACGGACGTCGCTGCGCGAGATGAACCGCGTGACGCCGCCGAGCTCGACCGGGATCGTCTCGTCGTCGGGCGTGGCGGGGGTCGCGGCCGGTGCCGGGGCGGCCGGGGCGTTCGCGGAGTCGACCCGAGCGACGAGCCGTCGCACGGCCTCGGCGAGCCGCTCGGGGCGCGCCGGCTTGAGGACGTAGTCGACGGCCTTGAGCTCGAACGCGTCGACCGCGTGCGAGTCGAACGCGGTCACGAACACGATCGGCGGCGGGTTGCGGAACTGGGCGAGCACGGTGGCCAGCTCGACACCGGACAGCCCGGGCATCCGGATGTCCATGAAGATGCCGTCGATCGTGTGCAGGCCGAGCTGCCGCAGCGCTTCCGCCCCGCTGTCGGCCGAGAGCACCGTGCCGATGTGCGGGTCCTGCCGCAACAGATACACGAGCTCGGACAAGGCGGGTGCCTCGTCGTCGACGGCGAGCACGGTCAGCTTGCGGTCGCCACTGGCGTCGGTGGTCACGCATGCACTCCCGGCTGGAACTTGGGCACCCGAAGACTGACCTTGGTTCCCGCGCCGGGCGCAGTCGCCACCGTCAGGCCGTAGGCGTCGCCGAAGATGGTACGCAGTCGTTCGTCGACGTTGCCGAGACCGACGTGGTCGGACCCCGGTTCGCCGGACAGAGCCTCACGAACACGCTCGGGTGCCATGCCCACCCCGTCGTCCTCGACGCTGATCAAACAGTGGGCGCCCGCGTCCTCGGCGAGGATCGTCACCGTTCCCTGTCCGTTCTTCGTCTCCAGCCCGTGGCGGACGGCGTTCTCCACCAGCGGCTGCAGGCACAGGAACGGGATGGAGACCGGGAGGACCTCGGGCGCGACCCGCAGGGTGACGTTGAGCCGCTCGCCGAATCGTGCCCGCTCCAGCAGCAGGTAACCGTTGATCGCGCGCAGTTCGTCGGCGAGCGTCGTGAAGTCGCCCGCCCGGCGGAACGTGTAGCGGGTGAAGTCGGCGAACTCCAGGAGCAGTTCGCGGGCCCGGTCCGGGTCGGTCCGCACGAACGAGGCGATCGCGTTCAGCGAGTTGTAGATGAAGTGCGGCGAGATCTGCGCGCGCAGCGCCCGGACCTCTGCCTCGGCGACGCGGGTGCGGGTCGCGTCGAGCTCGGAGAGCTCGAGCTGCCCGGACACCCAGCTGCCGACCTCGTCGACGGCGCGGATCAGGTTGGCCGAGCTGGAGTCGACGTAGGCCGCGAGGGTGCCGATGACGGTGGTGCCCGAGACCAGGGGCGTGACGACGACCTCACGGATCGGCTCGCTGTTCGGGCACGACGCCATCAGCACCTGGCTGCGGCCGGTGTCCATGACCGCCTGGGCGTGCTCGACGGCGAAGCTGCCGAGGGAGTCCTGGGCGGCGCCGTCCCAGGCGAGCAGTCGCTGCCCGTCGGTGATCGCGACCGCCCGCGAGCCGAGCAGGGCCCGCAGGTGCTTGATCGCTCGGGTGGTGCCGGCCTGCGTGAGACCGCCGCGCAGCGCAGGGGCGGCGAGCGACGCGAGGTGCAGGGTCTCGTAGGACGCGCGGTCGGCCGTCGTGCCGAGGTCGGGCCGCCACCAGTTGAAGCGGCGCAGGCCGAGCACCGCCACCGCGACCGCCGCTGCGGCGATGGCGAGCGTCAGAGCACCCGTCAGGTCGCCCACGGAGCTGAATCTAATTTGGCCGACACTCCCGCGTCAGCTTGCGCCGCGCGGGCTCCCATCGAAGGTGGGCACGTCAGGCGTGCTCGCACGCCCGCTAGCGTGACCGCTCGTGTCCACGCCCGACCCGTTCGCAGCAGTCGCAGCCCTCCCCGGCCTCGCCGAGCCCGGCCTCCGTGCCCGGGCCGCGGTGGACCGCCTCGCCGGCCTGCCCGCCCTCAAACTGCGCGGCCCCGAGGTCGTGGCCGTGACCGCGCTGCGCGGAGCGCGGGCCTCGGCCGCGCTCGCCGGCGTCGACGTGAGCGAGGACGACCTCCGCTCCGGCTCGGCGTTGAGCGATCCGGTGGCCGGCTCGGTCGCGCGTGGCGCCGTCCGGCTGTCGACCGAGATCGGTCTCGTCGCGCCGGTGTGGGAGAAGGCGCCGTTGCAGGCCCTCGCCCGGCTGCACGCGGTCGCCGCGGCGGACGTCGACGTCCCGCCCGAGTCGCTCGGCCGACCGGCCACCGCGGAGGCCGCGGCGCGGCTGGACGTCCTCGCCGACGCGCTGACCTCACCCACCCGTGCGCCGGCGATCGTGGTCGCCGCGATCGTCCACGCCGAGGTGCTCACGACCGAGGCCTTCGGCCCGTGGTCGGGTCTCGTCGCGCGGGCCGCGGCCCGCTGTCTGCTCATCCAGCGCGGCCTCGACGCAGGCGGTGTCGTGGCGCCCGAGGTCGGTCACGTCGAGCTTGGTCTGACGGAGTATCAGATCGCGGCGGCGGGGTACTCGTCCGGCACGGCCGAGGGTGTGGCGAGCTGGGTCGTGCACTGCGCCCGTGCGCTCGAGATCGGTGCCGGAGACGCTCTCCAGGTGTGTCTCGCGCACGGCTGAGAGCTTTTCAGTGGACCGGCCGTAACTTACTGATGGTTCGTCAGGTGGTAGACGTGGCAACGAACATGCGAACGGCGCCCCTGTCTCCAGAGGCGCCGTCGCGAAGGGTGCGTCGAAACGGGCTACCAAGCGTGCAGTTCCGAAATCGCCGGACCAGGACCAGCCTGTCTCGGCGGCCCGTACATGGGCAGGTCGCCGCGTGGGTACCCGAGTGGCGCTCGATGAAATCGGGTCGGACCCGTCGCGCGACCGGTGCCCGGTCCAACTCCATCGAGTTCAGGTCTACCCCTATCTGCGCCCGGACGGAAGGGTGAACTTTCCTTCTTTGCAAAGGATCCCGGCGTGGCGCGGGTGAAGTTGCCGCGGTGTCCGATTTGTCGTGGCGGTCGCGAACATCGTTCGCGGAATCGCTGGGTCCGGCTCAGGCGCGACGGCTGACCCAGAGCACGGCGGCCGCGGCCGCCGCACCCGCGGCGACGGCGGTGGCGGCGACGACCGACCGCGACGGACGGGGGATCGAGGGCATCCGGCTGCGCATCGACACCGGCTTGCTGAACACCAGGACGGGCCAGCCGCGGGCGGCGGCCTCCTTGCGGAGCGCGCGGTCCGCGTTGACGGCGTGCGGGTGCCCGACCGCCTCGAGCATCGGGACGTCGGTGCCGGAGTCGGAGTACGCGTAGGAACGGTCGAGGTCGATGTTGTGGCGCTGCGCGAACTCGCGCATCGCCGTCGCCTTGTGCTCGCCGTAGGCGTAGAACTCGATCTCGCCCGTGTACCGACCGTCGTCGCCGACGGCCATTCGGGTGGCGATCACATGGTCGGCCCCGAGCAGCTCCCCGATCGGCTCCACGACCTCCGAGCCGGACGTGCTCACCAGGACGACGTCCCGGCCGGCGAGCCGGTGCTGCTCGAGGAGATCGGCCGCCTCGTCGTAGATCAGTGGGTCGATGAGGTCGTGCAAGGTCTCGCCGATGATCTCCCGCACCTGCGCGACGTCCCACCCGACGCAGAGCGAGGAGAGGTACTTGCGCATCCGCTCCATCTGGTCGGCGTCCGCGCCGCCGGCGAGGTACACGAACTGCGCGTAGGCGCTGCGTAGCACCGCGCGACGGTTGATCAGACCCCCTCGGTAGAAGGGCCGCGAGAACGCCAGCGCACTCGACTTCGCGATGACGGTCTTGTCCAGATCGAAGAAGGCCGCGGCGCGGGGCACCGGATGGGACGAGACATCGGACAGGGGCTCGGACACGGCGTCGAGGATAGGTCGACGGGTGAAGTTTTTACGCAGTCACGTCCGGCCACTGTTTACGAGACATACCCCGGGGGTACACCATGTGAGGTGCCGGTCGATATGACCGTGCCTATCCCGGTTCGGCTCCTCCCCCCCGAGTCGGACTGTGGTGACGGCCCCCGCTCTCCCCCCCGGCGGGGGCCGTCCTTTTTAACCCGGTCTCTCCGGCCGCGGGGGTGGCCCTTGTCCACAGGCCGGCACACCCCCGAAGTTCTCCACAGGTCGCCCCGGTGAGGTCCGTCCCGGGGTCCAGGGTGTGGTGCCACGCACCGACCTGGGGAGGCCCGCATGTCGCTCGACCCGTCCGTCCCACCGCCGCCGGGGACAGCCCCGCGGCCGCTGATCGTCACCGGGGACCCGCTGCTCCTCGAGGACCTGCTGCGCCTCGCCGCCGCGGCGGGCAGTGAGCCCGAGGTCGCCGTCGACGTCGGTGCGGCCGTCGCGTCGTGGCGCTCCGCCCCGCTCGTCCTCGTCGGTGCCGACCGGGTGGCGGAGGCGGCGCGCCGGGAGCTGCCCCGGCGGCCGGGCGTGGTCGTCGCCGGCTTCGACCCGGTCGATCCCGGGGTGTGGCGGCCCGCGCTCGCGCTCCGGGCCGAGCAGGTCGCGCTCCTGCCCGACGGGGAGAGTTGGCTGACCGATCGGTTGGCGGACGCGATCGACGGACCGCAGGCGGCGGGCCGGGTGGTCTGCGTCCTCGGCGGCCGTGGCGGTGCGGGCGCGAGCACCCTCGCCGCCGCGCTCGCCGTCACCGCTGCGAGCCGGCACGTCCGGACCGCGCTCGTCGACGGCGACCCGCTCGGCGGAGGCTTGGACCTCCTGCTCGGGGAGGAGCAGGCCGAGGGGCTGCGCTGGCCCGACCTCGCGGCCACCCGCTGCCGCGTCACCGCCACCGCGCTGTCCCGGGCGGTGCCGCGGTTCGGGCCGCTGAGCCTGATCTCGTGGGACCGCGGGCGCGTTCTGCACGTGCCGCCGGAGGTCCTGTCCGCGACCCTTACCGGGGCCCGGCGCGGCCATGACCTGGTCGTCGTCGACCTGCCCCGGCGTCATCCCGATCCCACCGTCGAGGCGGCGCTCGCGGCCGGCGGTCCGGTGCTGGTCGTGGTGCCGGCCGACGTGCGCTCGGTGGCCGCGGCGGGCCGCGTGGTCGCGACGCTCGCCGACCAGCCCAACGACCGCTGGCTCGTCGTCCGCGGCCCGTCGCCCTCGGACCTCGCGCCGGAGGTCATCGCGAACACGCTCGGGATCCCGCTGCTCGGCGCCGTCCGGCCGGAGCCGCGGCGCGCGGCGCGGCAGGACTGGGGCGAACCGCCGGGGATCGGACGCCGCAGCCCCCTCGCCGGGCTCTGCGGCCGGTTCCTCGACTCGCTCGCGCTCGGGGTGGCCGCGTGAGCGCGCCGGCCGGGGCGCTGGAGCCGTTGCTCGCCGAGCCCGGCGTCACCGACGTCCTCGTCAACGGACCGCAGGAGGTCTGGGTCGACCGCGGTGCCGGGCTGGTGCGCGTCGCCGTCGATCTCGGGGACGAGGCGGCGCTGCGTCGCCTCGCCCAGCGCCTCGTGGCGGCGGCCGGGCGCCGGCTCGACGACAGCTGCCCGTTCGCGGACGCCGTCCTGCCCGACGGGACGCGGCTGCACGCGGTGCTCGCGCCGGTCGCGGTGCGGGGCACCGCGCTGTCGCTGCGGGTGCCTCGGCGCAGCCGGTTCACGCCGGCGGACCTGGTGGCCGCGGGGACGATCCCGGCCGACGGGATGCCCTGGCTCCGGGCGCTGGTCGGGGCCCGGCTCGCGATCCTGGTCTCGGGCGGCGCCGGGACCGGGAAGACCACGCTGCTCGCGACGTTGCTCGGGCTCGTCGCGCCGGAGGAGCGCATCGTCCTGGTCGAGGACACCCGGGAACTCGACCCCGACCACGCCCACGTCGTGCGGCTGGAGGCGCGCCCGCCGAACGTCGAGGGCGCGGGGGCGATCGGCCTGCGTGAGCTCGTCCGGCAGGCGCTGCGGATGCGGCCGGACCGGTTGGTCGTCGGGGAGGTGCGCGGTGGGGAGGTCATCGACCTGCTGGCCGCGCTGAACACGGGCCACCGCGGCGGTGGGGGCACCGTGCACGCGAACGAGGCCGCCGCCGTGCCGGCCCGGCTCGAGGCGCTCGCCGCCGCGGCCGGGATGGGCCGGGACGCCCTGCACGCCCAACTGGCCGCGGGCATCGACGCGGTCGTGCACCTCGAACGGGAGGACGCCGGCCGCCGGGTCACCGGCATCGCCGTCCCGCGGCGGGCGCCGGACGGGCTCGTCCGCCTGGTCCCGGCGGTCGGGTTCCGGCGCGGGCGGCGTGGGGGCGAGGTCGTCGTCGGCCCGGCTTATCCCCAGCTCGGCGCGCTGCTGGAGGCCCGCTCGATCGCGGTACCGGAACCCCGGTGACGGTCCTGGCCGCCCTCGCCGCGGCGTGCGCCGTCGGCCTGGCCTGGCCCGGCGGGCCGGGGCTGCGCCGCCTCGGGCGCGTCGGGAGTTCGGCCGGGGGGACGAACCGCGGGTCCACGGCGCGTCGGGCCTCGAGGTCGGCCGGGCGGGGGTGGTTCGCCCGTCCGAGTGATCTTGTGCCGCGGCGTGTTCTCGCGCTCCGCCGGACCGCGGTGGTCGAGTTCGCCGGGGCCCTCGGGTCCGAGATCCGCGCCGGCCGGCCCCCGCGGGCGGCGGTGGTGGCCGCGCTGGCCGAGCTGCCGCCCGGCGAGGCGGACGGCGGGACGGGGACCTGGGCGGCCGAGGTGCGGGCCGCCGCCGGCGGCGACGGCGACGTCGGAGCCGCCCTGATCCGCGCGGCCGAGCAGCCCGGCGCCGACAGCCTCCGGGACGTCGCGGCGTGCTGGGAGGTGGCCGAGCGGACCGGTGCCGGTCTCGGTGGCGCGCTGGATCAGGTCGCGGCAACCGCCGGGGAA
This sequence comes from Sporichthya brevicatena, assembly GCF_039525035.1. Classification (NCBI taxonomy): domain Bacteria; kingdom Bacillati; phylum Actinomycetota; class Actinomycetes; order Sporichthyales; family Sporichthyaceae; genus Sporichthya; species Sporichthya brevicatena. The sequence continues at coordinate 43,492 of NZ_BAAAHE010000001.1, read as the reverse complement.
CGGGTCGTCCACCAGGCGCGGGTCCGGGCGCAGCTCGCCGGCGTCCGCACGACGGGCTGGCTGCTCGCGGCGTTGCCGCTGGTGGGGATGGCGCTGGCCGCCCTCGCCGGAGCGCACCCGTGGCGGGTTCTGCTGGCTACGCCGTCCGGGGTCGCGCTGCTCACGCTCGGTGTCGGTCTCGACGCCGCTGGAGTGGTGTGGCTGTACCGGCTCGCCCGCCGGGTCGAGGAGACGCTGTGACACGGGGCGGGAGCCGTGGCGCGCGGGACCTCGCCGAGGCGGCGGCGCTGGCCGACCTGCTCGCCGCGTGCCTGGCGGCCGGGTGTTCACCGGATGCGGCCGCCCGGGCGGCGGCCCGGGCCCGGCCGGGGCCGGTCGCGGCCGCGCTGGGGGAGGCCGCCGACCAGATCGAGGCGGGCGCCGACCCGGCGCGGGCCTGGCGCGGGCTCGGGGTTCGCCCCGAGCTGGCGGGGCTGGGGCGGGCCCTGGCCCGGACGGCGGAGTCCGGCACCGCGGCCGCCGCGGCGGTGAGCGCGGAGGCCGCGCGGCACCGGGTCGCGCGGCGGCTCGCCGCGGAGGCGGCCCTCGCACGGGTGGGCGTGCTCGCCGCCCTGCCGCTCGGCCTGTGCTTCCTGCCCGCCTTCCTGTGCCTCGGGGTCGTCCCGGTGGTGCTCGACCTCGGCGGCGGGCTGCTCTCGAACTGATGAATCGTCAGAGAACCGATCCAGGGGAAGGGGTTTCCATGAAGCTGCGCAGGCCGCGATGGGTGCCGGAGGACGACGCCGGCATGAGCACGGTGGAGTACGCGATCGGGACGTTGGCCGCGGCCGCGTTCGCGATGGTGCTGATGAAGGTCCTGACGTCCGACGCCGTCGCGTCGCGGATGAGTGAGCTCGTGACGCAGGCGCTGTCCGGGTCGTTCTGAGATGGCCCGGCGGTCGGGGGTCGATCGGAGCGGCGACCGCGGCGCAGTGACCGCCGAGGTCGCACTCGCGGTGCCCGCGCTGACGGCCGTGCTCGGGCTCGCGCTGTGGGCCGTCGGTGCGGCCGGGCTCGCGATGGACTGCACCGACGCGGCCCGGGCGGGGGCGCGGGCCGCCGCCCGCGGCGACAGCGAGGCGGCGGTCCGCGCTCTGATCGCGCGGACCGGACCGGACGGCGCCGCGGTGAGCCTCGAACGGGCGGGGGACCTGGTCACGGTCACGGTGCGGGCTCGCGCCGCCGGGCCCGGGCCGGTCCCGCTCCCGGCCCTGACCGTGCGGGGGTCCGCGGTGGCGCAGGTCGAGCGATGAGGTCCGACCGCGGTGCGGGCTCGCTGCTCGTCCTCGCGGCGGTCGCCGTGGTGGCGTTCGCCGGATTGGCCGGGGTCACCGTGACCCGAGCTCTGACGGTCCGTCACGAAGTCGCCGCCGCTGCGGATCTGGCCGCGCTGGCGGCCGTCACCGACGGGTGCCCGGCCGCCGCCCGGGTCGCGGCGGCGAACGGGGCGGATCTGCGGGCGTGCGTCCCCGCGGGCGGCGAGGTCCGGGTCGAGGTGGTGCGCCGGGTCGTGGCCTGGGGGCGGGCGACCGTCGTGCGCGCCGCCGCCCGGGCGGGCCCGTCAGCCCGCGGCGGCGAACTCGACGGACTCGGCGGTGTCGGTGCCGGCGGTCTCGATGTCGTCGGTCTCGATGTCGTCGGCCTCGGCGAGGACCCGGTCGAGGAGCCGGACCGCACCTGCCTTGTCCAGGGGGTTGTTGCCGTTGCCGCACTTGGGCGACTGCACGCACGACGGGCAGCCCGTGGCGCACTCGCAGGAGGCGATGGCGTCGCGGGTCGCGCGCAGCCACTGCTCCGCGGCGGCGAAGCCCCGCTCCGCGAAGCCGGCGCCGCCCGGGTGGCCGTCGTAGACGAAGACCGTCGGCAGCATCGTGTCCGGGTGCAGCGCGGTGGAGACGCCGCCGATGTCCCAGCGGTCGCAGGTGGCGAACAGCGGCATCAGGCCGATCGAGGCGTGCTCGGCGGCGTGGGCGGCGCCGGGCAGGTCGGCGATCTCGACCTCGGCCTCGGCGACGGCGTCCGGGGTCACGGTCCACCAGACCGCGCGGGTCCGCAGGTGCCGTGGCGGCAGGTCGAGCGGGGTCTCGTCGAGCACCTCGCCGGTGACCAGGCGTTTGCGCAGGTACGAGACCACCTGGTTGGTCACCTCGACCGTGCCGAAACAGACCTCGACCTGCTCGCCCCACGGGCGGCGGTGGACGGTGTCGACGATCGCGATGTCGGTGACCTCGCGCGCGGAGGTCGAGTAGTCGGGCTCGGCCGGCTCGACGAGCGCGACGCACTCGGCCAGGTCCAGGGAGCGCACCAGGTACTGCCGGCCCTGGTGCAGGTACACCGCGCCGGTGTGCGCCTGGGTGTGGGACGCGGCGCCGTCGACGGTGCCGAGCAGGCGGCCGGTGTCGACCTCGCACACCCGGATCTGCGCGCCACCGGTGCCGCGGATGTCGGCGAGCGCGGACGCCGGGTCGCGCCGGGTCCAGAACCAGCCGGTCGGGCGCCGCCGCAGCAGGCCGCGCTGCTCGAGCGTCGGCAGCAGGAGCTCGGCGGTGGGGCCGAACAGGTCGAGGTCGCGCTCGGTCAACGGCGACTCCGAGGCGGCGGCGCACAGGTGCGGCGCGAGCACGTAAGGGTTGTCCGGGTCGAGCACGGTCGCCTCGACCGGACGGCCGAAGAGCGCGTCCGGGTGGTGGACGAGGTAGGTGTCCAGCGGGTCGTCGCGGGCGACGAGCACGGCGAGGGCGCCCTGCCCGGCCCGGCCGGCGCGCCCGGCCTGCTGCCACATCGAGGCCCGGGTGCCGGGATAGCCCGCGAGCACGACCGCGTCCAGACCGGCGACGTCGATGCCGAGCTCGAGCGCGTTGGTCGCGGCGAGGCCGCGCAGGAGCCCGGCCCGCAGCCGGTGCTCCAGGGCCCGCCGTTCCTCCGGCAGGTAGCCGCCGCGGTAGGAGGCGACCTGCCCGGCCAGGGCCGGGTCGACCTCGGCCAGGGCGTCGCGGGTGAGGAGTGCGACCACCTCGGCGCCGCGCCGGGACCGCACGAACGCCACCGTCTGGGCGTCGTTCAGCACGAGGTCGGTGAGCAGGTCGGCGGTCTCGGCGATCGCGGTCCGCCGCACCGGCGCGCTGCCTTCGCCCTGGTGGTCGGTCAGCGGGGGCTCCCACAGCACGAAGGCCGCCTCGCCGCGCGGGGAGGCGTCGTCGGTGACCTCGACGACGGGCAGCCCGGTCAGCCGCTCGGCCGACACCGCCGGGTCCGACACCGTCGCCGACGTCAGGACGAACACCGGTGAGGAGCCGTAACGGGCGCAGACCCGGCGCAGTCGGCGCAGGACCTGGGCGACGTGGGAGCCGAACACCCCGCGGTAGGTGTGGCACTCGTCGACGACCACGACCGACAGGTTCTTGAGGAACCGCGCCCAGCGGGCGTGCCCGGGCAGCAGGGTCCGGTGGAGCATGTCGGGGTTCGTCAGCAGGTAGTTCGCGTGGCTGCGGATCCAGTCGCGCTCCGCGTACGGGGTGTCACCGTCGAAGCAGGCCGGACGCAGTTCCGGGCCGAGCTGCAGCCGGGTCAGGCCCGCCAGCTGGTCGGCGGCGAGCGCCTTGGTCGGCGAGAGGTAGAGGACGCCGGGGCAGGCGGTGGCCGGCCCGTCGGCGGCGTCGAGCACCGCGGTCAGCGCCGGGAGGAGATAGGCCAGCGACTTCCCGGAGGCCGTCCCGGTGGCCAGGACCACCGACCGCCCGGCGTGGGCGTGCTCGGCCGCCGCCACCTGGTGGGCCCAGGGCCGGTCGATGCCGCAGGCGCCCCACCGCTCGACGAGGACCGGTGGCGTCCAGGCGGGCCAGTCCGCGGGCCGGGCCGTCCGGGCCGGGGCGCGGTGGACGTGCGTGATCCGCTCCCGCCGCCCCGGGGCGAGGAGCAGCCCGGCGAGGAGTTGGTCCGCCCGGCCGGCGGAGTCCGTCACGTCGAGGGCCACGGGGGCAGTGTCGCAAACGGATCCGACGGGTAGGGGATGGCCGCAATGGTTGAATGACCGGGTCGCCCCCGGCAGCTGCAGGAGGACTCGTGGACCTGTCCCTCACCACCCGCGACGAGGGTGACCGCACTGTCGTCGCCGTCGGCGGCGAGATCGACGTGTACACCGCCCCGAAGCTGCGGGAGCAGCTCGTCGACCTGGTCAACGCCGGTCGCTACCACCTGATCGTCGACATGGAGGGCGTCGAGTTCCTCGACTCCACCGGGCTCGGCGTCCTGGTCGGCGGTCTGAAGCGGGTGCGGGCCCACGACGGCTCGCTGCGCCTGGTCTGCACCCAGGAGCGGATCCTCAAGATCTTCCGGATCACCGGACTGACTAAGGTCTTCCCCATCCACGACACGGTGTCCGAGGCACTCACCGCCACCGGGTGACCGGGCCGGGGATCCCACCACTTCCGACGTCCGAGACCGGGGGCAACGCCGTGCCCACCGTGCATCTGCGGTTCAGTGCGCTGCCGGCGCACGTGCGTACCGCGCGCCTGGTCGCCGCGACCGTGGCGCGCCGCTCCGGGGTCGACGACGACCTGCTCGACGAGGTCCGCCTCGCCGTGGGCGAGGCGTGCTCCCGTGCCGTCGGCCAGCACGCCCGCTCCGGGCTGCACGAGCCGGTGTCGATGACGCTGCACACCGAGGACGGGCGCTTCTGCGTCGAGGTCGCGGACGTCGTGCCGATCGGGCTTCCCCTGGCGGAGATGCTCCCGGAGATCACCTCCCCGGCGGACCTCCTCGACGCCGACCCGGCCGACATGGACACCTCGCTCGGTCTGGCGCTGATCGCCGGGCTCGTCGACGACGTCGCCGTGGTCCCCGGCTCGGACGGCACCGTCGTCCGGATGACCTGGCCCGCGACCTCGCTCTGAGTCGCCCGCCCTTTTCCGCGCCGGGGCGTTTTCGCTTTTGCACAAACCCCGGCCACGACGGTGGGCCGCGTCACTTTTCGCAGATCCGCTTGCGTAGACTCCGCAGCGCTCCATAGCCGCGGGCGCGCTCGCCCCGTTTAGTAGAGCGTCCCGACGGCCTCCCCTCGTGTGTGTCGGCCTGGTCCGGCGCCGTCCCGGGGCAGCAACGTTGCTGCTCCACATCTAGGAGGACTTGATGTCAGGGATCAACCTCGCCGCCGAGAGCGGCGAGACGGTCTCCCTGTCGGGCGGGAACCTGACCATCGTCGTTGTGGTCGCGCTCGTCGCCGTGCTCGCTCTGGGTGTCGCGGGCTTCCTGGTCAAGGAAGTTCTGCGCGCCGATCAGGGCACGGAGAGAATGCAGGAGATCGCGGGTGCCGTGCAGGAAGGCGCCGCCGCTTATCTGACCCGTCAGTTCCGGACGTTGGGCGTCTTTGCCGTCCTGGCGTTCTTCGTGCTGTTCGCTCTGCCGGCGAACAGTACGAACGAACGCATCGGGCGTTCCATCTTCTTCGTGGTCGGCGCGGTGTTCTCCGCGATCACCGGCTACGTGGGCATGTGGCTCGCAGTCCGTGCGAATGTCCGTGTGGCCGCGGCCGCCCGGGTCGGCAAGTCCGGTGAGCTCCCCGCGACCCGGATCGCGTTCCGTACCGGTGGCGTCGCCGGCATGTTCACCGTCGGCCTCGGTCTGCTGGGTGCCGCGACGGTCGTGCTGATCTACGAGGACGAGGCCCCCAAGGTCCTCGAGGGCTTCGGCTTCGGCGCGGCGCTGCTCGCGATGTTCATGCGTGTCGGTGGCGGCATCTTCACCAAGGCTGCCGACGTCGGCGCCGACCTCGTCGGCAAGGTCGAGCAGGGCATCCCCGAGGACGACCCGCGCAACGCCGCCACCATCGCCGACAACGTCGGTGACAACGTCGGTGACTGCGCCGGTATGGCGGCGGACCTCTTCGAGTCCTACGCGGTCACGCTCGTCGCGGCGCTGATCCTCGGTGTCGCCGCCTTCGGTGACGACGGTCTGGTCTTCCCGCTGATCGTCCCGATGATCGGTGTGCTCACCGCGATCATCGGCATCTTCGCGGTGTCCCCGCGTCCGAACGACCGCAACGGCATGGCCGCCATCAACCGCGGCTTCTTCATCTCGGCCGTCGCCTCGGCGATCCTGTGCGCGATCGCCGCGTTCGTCTTCCTGCCCGACGAGTACGAGGGCCTGTCCGCGTCGAGCCAGCTGCTCGACGACACCGGTGCGGCGATCGTCGACGGCGACCCGCGGATGTTCGCGGTCGTCGCGGTCCTCATCGGCATCGTGCTCGCGGCGGCGATCCAGCAGCTCACGGGCTACTTCACCGAGACCAACCGCCGTCCGGTCATGGACATCGGCAAGACCTCGCTGACCGGTCCGGCGACCGTCATCCTCGCCGGCATCTCGGTCGGTCTGGAGTCCGCGGTGTACTCCGCGGCCCTGATCGGTCTCGCCGTCTACGCGGCCTACATGCTCGGCTCGGGTGTCCTGATCCTGGCCCTGTTCGCGGTGGCGCTGGCCGGTACCGGTCTGCTCACCACCGTCGGCGTCATCGTCGCCATGGACACCTTCGGTCCGGTCTCGGACAACGCCCAGGGCGTCGCCGAGATGTCGGGCGACGTCCACGGCGAGGGCGCTCAGGTCCTCACCAGCCTGGACGCGGTCGGCAACACGACCAAGGCCATCACCAAGGGCATCGCGATCGCGACCGCCGTCCTCGCCGCGACCGCGTTGTTCGGGTCGTACTACAACGAGGTCGTCAAGGCGGTCGACGAGACCGGGGTCGACCCGTCCGAGGTGGGCCTGCGCACGCAGCAGGCGCTGGCCACGTTCGACATCATCAACCCGAACATCCTGGTCGGCCTGATCCTCGGCGCCTCGGCGGTGTTCCTCTTCTCCGGTCTGGCGATCAACGCGGTCGCCCGTGCGGCCGGCGCCATCGTGTTCGAGGTCCGGCGCCAGTTCCGCGAGATCCCCGGGATCATGGAGGGCACCGGCAAGCCGGAGTACGGCAAGGTCGTCGACATCTGCACGCGGGACTCGCTGCGGGAGCTGGCCACGCCGGGCATCCTCGCGGTCATGGCGCCGATCGCCGTCGGCTTCGGCCTCGGCACGGCTCCGCTGGCCGGCTTCCTCGCCGGTGCCATCGGCGCCGGTGTCCTCATGGCGGTCTTCCTGGCCAACTCCGGTGGTGCCTGGGACAACGCCAAGAAGCTGGTCGAGGACGGCCACCACGGCGGCAAGGGTTCGGAGGCCCACTCGGCCACCGTCATCGGTGACACCGTCGGTGACCCGTTCAAGGACACCGCCGGCCCGGCCATCAACCCGCTGATCAAGGTCATGAACCTGGTCGCGCTGCTGATCGCCCCCGCCGTGGTCAAGCTGACCGTCGGCGAGGACGAGAACGACATGCTCCGCGGCACGATCGCGGGTCTGGCCACGCTGATCATCATCGGCGCGGTCGTGAACTCGAAGCGGAAGAGCATCGCCGTCAGCGACGAGAGCACCTCCGGCAAGTCCACCGCCGGGGTTGCTGGCTGACCTGCGTAAACGCAGAACGCGGACCCGCCGTCCCGATTCGGGGCGGCGGGTCCGTCGCATCCGCCGGACCGGGCGCTGGGGCGTTCTCCGGCTGATCGAGAGCTATGGTGTCGCTGCGTCGCCTCGGAGCCGGGGTGGGACGATCCGAGGACGAAGAACCGGGGAGTGCGGAAGTGGCCGCTGAGCAGAAGGCTCGCTCTGGAGCCGGATCCGGTCGTGCCCTGGTCATCGTCGAGTCGCCCACCAAGGCGAAGAAGATCGCCGGGTACCTGGGCAGCTCCTACGTCGTCGAGTCCTCCTACGGGCACATTCGCGACCTGCCGAACGGCGCCGCGGAGGTCCCGGCCAAGTACAAGGGCGAGGCGTGGGCCCGGCTCGGCGTCAACGTCGACAACGGCTTCGAGCCGCTCTACGTCGTCGCGGCGGAGAAGAAGGCGCAGGTCAAGAAGCTGAAGGACGCCATGGACGGCGTCGACCGGCTCTACCTCGCCACGGATGAGGACCGCGAGGGCGAGGCCATCGCCTGGCACCTCCACGAACTGCTGCAGCCCAAGGTCCCGGTGCACCGGATGGTGTTCCACGAGATCACCGAGCGGGCGATCCGCGAGGCCGTGGAGAACCCCCGCACCCTGGACCAGGGTCTGGTCGACGCGCAGGAGACCCGCCGCATCCTCGACCGGCTCTACGGCTACGAGGTCTCGCCGGTTCTGTGGAAGAAGATCATGCCGCGGCTCTCGGCCGGCCGCGTGCAGTCCGTCGCGACCCGCCTGGTGGTCGAGCGCGAGCGCGAGCGCATGGCGTTCCGCGCCGCCGCCTACTGGGACCTCGACGCCGAGTTCGACACGGGCCGCGCCCGCAACGCCGACGAGCCGACCACCGTGACCGCCCGGCTGGTGCAGGTCGACGGCAAGCGCGTCGCCACCGGCCGTGACTTCTCCTCCCTCGGTGAGCTGAAGAGTGCCGACGTCCTGCACCTCGACGAGGCCGCGGCCGGCGCGCTCGCCGGGCGCCTGTCGTCCTCGGCGTTCACCGTGCGCAAGGTCGAGCGCAAGCCCTACACCCGCAAGCCGTACGCCCCGTTCCGGACGACGACGCTGCAGCAGGAGGCCTCGCGCAAGCTCGGCTTCGGCGCGAAGCGCACGATGCAGGTCGCCCAGCGCCTGTACGAGAACGGCTACATCACCTACATGCGTACGGACTCCACGACGCTGTCGGAGACGGCGGTGGCGGCGGCCCGGTCGCAGGCGACGGCCCTGTACGGGCGCGAGTACATCCCCGACACCCCGCGGCGCTACGAGTCCAAGTCGAAGACCGCGCAGGAGGCCCACGAGGCCATCCGGCCCGCGGGCGACGAGTTCCAGACCCCCGCGCAGACCGGCCTCTCGGGCGACGAGTTCCGCCTCTACGAGCTGATCTGGATGCGCACGGTCGCGTCGCAGATGAAGGACGCGACGGGGCAGTCGGTGTCGGTGCGCATCGGCGGTCGGTCCTCCTCCGGTGAGGACGCCGAGTTCGCCGCCTCCGGCAAGACGATCACCTTCCCGGGCTTCCTCAAGGCCTACGTCGAGGGCGCGGACGACCCCGACGCCGAGCTCGACGACCGCGAGAAGCGGCTGCCTGTGCTCACCGAGGACGATGCTCTGACGGTCCTTCAGATGGACGTGGAGGGCCACGAGACCCGCCCGCCGGCGCGGTACACCGAGGCCTCGCTGGTCGCGGAGCTCGAGCAGCGGGACATCGGCCGCCCGTCGACCTACGCGTCGATCATCGGCACGATCCTCGACCGCGGGTACGTGTTCAAGAAGGGCACCGCGCTGGTGCCGGCGTGGCTGGCGTTCTCGGTCGTCGGGCTGCTGGAGAAGCACTTCCCGCACCTCGTCGACTACGACTTCACCGCCCGGATGGAGGACGTCCTCGACGACATCGCCAACGGCGAGGCGGAGATGGTCGACTGGCTGTCCCGCTTCTACTTCGGCCCGCCCGGGGACGGTGCGGCGAGCGCCAACGGTGACGGTTCGTCAGGTCCGTCCGGCTCCGACGCGATCGTCGGTCTGAAGCAGCTGGTCTCCGAGCACGTCGGTGACATCGACGCCCGCGAGGTCAACTCGATCCCGATCGGCAACGGCATCTTCGTCCGCGTCGGCCGGTACGGGCCCTACGTCGAGCGTGAGCGCGACGGCGAGCTGCAGCGCGGCAACGTCCCCGACGAGATGCCGCCGGACGAGCTGACGGTGGAGAAGGCCGAGGAGCTGTTCTCGGCGCCGTCGGACGACCGCGTCCTCGGCGTCCACCCGGAGACGGGGCTCGAGGTCGTCGCGAAGAACGGCCGCTTCGGCCCGTACGTCACCGAGGTCCTGCCGGAGGGCTCGAAGGACAAGCCGCGCACCGCGTCGCTGTTCAAGTCGATGGCGCTCGACGAGGTGACCCTCGAGCAGGCACTCGACCTGCTGAGCCTGCCCCGCACGCTCGGCGAGGTCGAGGGCGAACCGGTCGTCGCGTCCAACGGCCGGTACGGCCCGTACGTGAAGAAGGGCAGCGAGACCCGCTCGCTCGGTGCGGAGGAGCAGCTGCTCACCGTCACCCTCGACGAGGCGCTCGCCCTGCTCGCCCAGCCCAAGCAGCGTGGCCGGCAGGCCTCGGCCGCCGCCCCGCTCAAGGAGCTCGGCAACGACCCGGTCTCCGGGAAGCCGATGGTGGTCAAGGACGGTCGGTTCGGTCCGTACGTCACCGACGGTGAGACCAACGCCTCGCTCCGCAAGGGCGACGACGTCGAGACCCTGACCGACGAGCGCGCCGCCGAGCTCCTCGCCGACCGCCGCGCCCGCGGCCTGGCGAAGAAGGCCGCCCGCAAGGCCCCGGCGAAGAAGGCGGCCGCCAAGAAGACCGCGGCGAAGAAGACGGCGGCCTCGACCACGGCCGCCAAGAAGACGGCCGCGAAGAAGACCGCGGCGAAGAAGACTGCCGCGAAGAAGACCGCCGCGAAGTCGTAGCCGCGTACTCCCGAAAGCGCAGTACGGCACGCGGATTTTGCTTTCGCAGGTGCCGTAGTGCGCTTTCGGGGGGAGTCGGAGGCGCTCACTAGGGTGGGGAACGTGCCGGACCAGCCGCTGGACCACGACGTACGGGGGGTCCTGCAGATCGCCCCGTTCCGGCGGCTGTGGATCTCGCTGTCGTTCTCGAGCCTCGGGGACTGGCTGGGCCTGCTCGCGATCACCGCGATGGCGGCCGAGCTCACCACCGACAGCTCGGCGGACCAGAACTACGCCGTCGCCGGTGTCTTCATCCTCCGGCTGATCCCGGCGCTGCTGTTCGCCCCGATCGCCGGCGTGGTCGCCGACCGGCTCGACCGGCGGATGACGATGGTCGTCACCGACGTCCTGCGCGCGGGCCTGTTCGTCTCGATCCCGATCGTCGGGTCGCTGTGGTGGCTCCTGGTCGCCACCTTCCTGATCGAGGCGTTGAGCCTGTTCTGGATCCCGGCCAAGGAGGCCACGGTCCCGAACCTCGTCCCGCGCGAGCGGCTCGAGGCGGCGAACCAGATCAGCCTGGTCACCGCGTACGGGTCCGCGCCGGTCGCAGCGGGCATCTTCACCGTCCTGTCGCTGATCACCGCGGCGCTCGGTGCACGGTTCGAGTTCTTCGTGACGCACCCCGCCTCGCTCGCGCTCTGGCTCAACGCCGCGACGTTCCTGTTCGCGGCGGCGACGATCGCGACGCTGGAGATCCCGCGGGACAACGTCGAGCGGGCGAAGGCCGAGAATCCGTGGCGGAACCTCGTCGAGGGCTGGAAGTTCGTCGCGCAGACCCCGGTGGTGCGCGGCCTGCTGATCGGCATGCTCGGCGCGTTCGCCGCCGGCGGCACGGTGGTCGGCCTGGCCCCGACGTTCGTGCGGGGCCTCGGCGCCGGCAACCCGGGCTACGGCCTGCTGTTCGGCGCGGTCTTCGTCGGGCTCGCGCTCGGGATGCTGCTCGGGCCGCGCCTGCTCGCCGGCCTCTCCCGCCGCCGGCTGTTCGCGATGTCGATCGTCGCGGCCGGCCTGCTGCTCATGGTGATCGCGGTGATCCCGGAGTTGCCGGTGGTCGTGCTCTTCACCGTCGCGCTCGGGCTCGCGTCCGGGGTCGCCTGGGTCACCGGGTACACGCTGATCGGCCTCGAGGTCGCGGACGAGCTGCGTGGTCGGACGTTCGCGTTCGTGCAGTCGATGGTCCGCCTGACGCTCGTCGCGGTGCTCGCGGCCTCGCCGGCGCTGGCCGGCGCCGTCGGCCGCGTCGACTTCCACCCGACCGACGACGTCACGGTGGCCTACAGCGGGGCCGCCGTCGTGTTCCTCGGTGCGGGCGCGGTCGCGGCCGCCGTCGGGTTCTTCTCCTACCGGCACATGGACGACCGCAAGGGCATCTCCCTGGTGCGGGACGTGACCTCCGCGCTGCGGCGCGAGACCCCGCTCGCGGACCCGATCACCTCCGGCTTTTTCCTCGCCTTCGAGGGTGGCGACGGCGCCGGCAAGTCGACGCAGGTGGCCCGGCTCGCGGAGTGGTTGACCGCGCGGGGGCACGAGGTCGTCGTGACCCGCGAACCCGGTGCGACCGCGATCGGCCGGCGGCTGCGCCAGATGCTGCTCGACACCCAGGACCTCGGGCTCTCCCCGCGCAGCGAGGCGTTGCTCTATGCCGCGGACCGCGCCCAGCACGTCGAGGAGGTGATCCGCCCGGCGCTCGAACGGGGCGCGGTGGTGATCACCGACCGGTACGTCGACTCCTCGATCGCCTACCAGGCCGCGGGTCGGGCGCTGTCGGCGTCGGACATCGAGCGGCTCTCCCGCTTCGCGACGCGCGGCCTGATGCCGACGCTGACGATCGTGCTCGACGTCCCGCCGGAGGTCGCGGCCGAACGTCGCCTGCTCCCGCCGGACCGGATCGAGTCCGAGTCGATGGAGTTCCATCACCGCGTCCGTCAGGGCTTCCTCGACCGGGCCGCGCGGCGGCCGCGGGCCTACTTCGTCGTCGACGCCACGAAGACGCCGACGGAGATCACCGCGGCCGTCCTGCAGCGGGTGGCGCAGCTGATGGACGAGTCGGCGGGTGCGCAGCGGCCGGGGTCGCAGCAGCCGGAAGGGAGCACGCCGTGACGTTGGGCGGGGTCTGGGCGGACGTCGTCGGGCAGGAGTCCGCGGTGGCGGCGCTCGCGGCCGCGGTCGCCGGGGAACCGGGCGCGATGACCCACGCGTGGCTGGTGACCGGCCCGCCGGGGTCAGGCCGCTCGGTCGCGGCGCGCGCGTTCGCCGCGGCGTTGCAGTGCCCGCAGGGCGGGTGCGGCGAGTGCTCCGAGTGCCACACGGTGCTGACCGGCACGCACGCCGACGTCGAGGTGCTGACCACCGAGCTGCTCAGCATCGGCGTCAAGGAGACCCGGGAGCTGGTGCGCCGGGCCGCGCTGTCGCCGTCGAACGGGCGGTGGCAGGTGATCATCGCCGAGGACTCCGACCGCCTCACCGACCAGGCCGCCAACGCGCTGCTGAAGGCGATCGAGGAGCCTCCGCCGCGGACGGTGTGGATCCTGTGCGCCCCGTCGGCGGACGACGTGCTGCCGACTATCCGCTCCCGCTGCCGCTCGGTGCACCTCGTCACGCCCAGCACGACGGCGGTGGCGGAGGTGCTCGCCCGGCGGGACGGGATCGACCCGGAGACCGCGCGCGTCGCCGCGCTCGCCTCGCAGGGCCACATCGGCCGGGCGCGGCGCCTCGCGACCGACCCCGACGCGCGCTCGCGGCGGGCGGACGTGCTGGCGCTGCCGCGCGGCATCACCGACGTCGGGTCGTGCCTGCGGGCCGCCGAGCGGCTGATCGAGGCGGTGAAGGCGGACGTCGCCGCGGCGTCCGAGATCTCCGACGCCGCCGAGCGGGAGGCGCTGAAGTCCGCGCTCGGCATCGGGACCGGGGCCAAGCAGCCCCCGGGCGCCGCGACCGCGCTCAAGGAGCTGGAGAAGCGGCAGAAGGCCCGCGCCACCCGCGCCCAGCGGGACGGGCTGGACCGGGCGCTGGTCGATCTGGTCGCGTTCTACCGAGATGTCCTCGCGGTGCAGCTCGGCGCCGACGTGGAGCCGGTCAACGCCGCCGAGGCCGCGGCCGTGCGTGAGATCGCGGCGGACAGCACCCCGGAGACCACCCTGCGGCGGATCGAGGCCGTTCTGGCCTGCCGGACCGCCCTGGAGACCAACGCCGCGCCGCTGCTCGCGGTCGAGGCGATGACGCTCGCGCTGCGCTGACGGGGACCTCCGCCGGCCGAGGAGTCGGCTCGCATAAGGTCGCGCCATGACGAACCGGCGGGGGATCCGCGTCCGCGCGGCAGCAGGAATCGCGGTCCTGAGCCTGGTCGCTGCCGGCTGCAGCGGCGGCGGGGACCGACTGCCCTCGGCGAGCCCCGCCCCGGCGCCGACCGCGGCGGCGGACGGCACCCCCGTCCCCACACCGGCCCCGGCGGCGCTCGCGAAGTTCTACGACCAGAAGCTGAGCTGGAGCGCCTGCGGCGGCGGTTTCCAGTGCACCAAGGTGAAGGTCCCGATCGACTACGAGAAGCCGGCCGGTGCGACGCTGAACCTCTCCGTCACCCGGCTGCGGACCAACGGCAAGCGCCTCGGCTCGCTGCTGCTGAACCCGGGCGGCCCCGGCGCCTCCGGAGTGGGCTACCTGCAGGCGGCGTACCGGGGCATCACCGAGCCGGTGCGGGCGAACTACGACCTCGTCAGCTTCGACCCGCGCGGCGTCGGCAAGAGCAAGCCGATCGACTGCGTGACGGACAGTCAGCTCGACGAGTTCCTCTCCGCCGACGTCACGATGGACAACGCGAACGACGTCGCGGCATGGGACCGGATCGCGAAGCGCTTCGCGGCCGGCTGCAAGCAGCGGACCGGCCCGCTCCTCGGCAAGGTCGACACCGACAACGTCGCGCGCGACCTCGACGTCCTGCGCGGGGTGCTCGGCGACGAGAAGCTGCACTACCTCGGCTACTCCTACGGCACCTACATCGGTGCCCGCTACGCCGAGCTGTTCCCGGCCAACGTCGGGCGGATGGTGCTCGACGGTGCGATCGACCCGGCGCTCTCCGCGGTGGACCTCTCCCTGGCGCAAGCCAAGGGGTTCCAGATCGCGTGGGAGGCGTTCGTCGCCGACTGCCTGAAGGACAAGAAGGACTGCCAGATCGGCAGCAAGCGTGGGGAGATCGAGACCCGTCTGCGCGGCATGCTCGCGGCGGCCGACTCCAAGCCGCTGCGGTCGCGGTCCGGCCGGCCGGTGCCGGAGGCGATGGCGACGCTCGGCGTCGTCTCCGCGCTCTACAGCACGCAGCGGTGGGAGTTCCTGCGGGCGGCGCTGCTCGCGGCCTACAACGGCGACGGCACCGGGCTGCTCTACCTGGCCGACGCCTACCTGCAGCGCAACGACCGGGGCGGGTTCCCGGACAACTCCAACGAGGCGATCTACGCGGTCAACTGCCTCGACCGCCCGTTCACCGGCACCCCGGAACAGATCCAGGCCGAGGTGCCGCGGTTCCGGGAGGCGTCGCCGCTGTTCGGGGAGTTCATCGCCTGGAGCCTGCTGCCCTGCACCTATTGGCCGGTCCAGCCGGCGCAGGAGCCGGGACCGGTGACCGGGGCGGGGGCGGCGCCGATCGTGGTCATCGGGACCACCCGCGACCCCGCGACGCCGTACGAGTGGGCGAAGGTGCTCGCGGAGCAGCTGGAGAGCGGCATCTTCGTCTCGCACGACGGCGACGGGCACACGGTCTACGGCGACGACAACCGGTGCATCAACCGGCTGGTCGAGGACTACCTCGTGAACGGCGAGGCGCCGCGCGACGGCGTGGAGTGCGACTGACCTGCAGCTTCTGACGCTGCGTAGCGGCCGTTCGACCAGGTCGTGGCCAGGACCCATCCGAAACATTGCAAGTGATTCACCTTTTACCGTCTGGTGCCTTTCGTCACCGTCTGCATAGGTTTGCCCCGATTGGACGCCGTTTGCCTGCGGTCGTCCGCGCAGCGGCACGGTCTGGAGGACCCATGAGCACACTGACTCGAATCGGCGCCCTCGGCGGCGCGTCCGCCCTGGTGGCCACCGGCCTCGTCGTCCTCGCCTCCCCGGCGGAGGCGAACCACGTGTTCGTCATCCGCGTCGACGAGCGCCAGACCGCCTACGACGACGACTTCTCCGGGATGCCGGAGCGCGGCGACCGCTTCGCCTGGAAGGCGAACCTGCGGCAGAACGGCAAGCGCGTCGGCACCGACCGCGGCGAGTGCGAGTTCGTCCGGTTCCTCGGCAACCGCCGCGACCCGCGCGCCGCGGTTCTCGAGTGCAAGGTGAAGTACCGCTTCTTCGACACCGGTTCGGTGACGGCCCGCGGCAAGATCCGCGTCGACTGGGACGACCTGGTCGACTCGGACTTCACGGCCCGGCTCCCCGTCCGGAGCGGCACCGGAAAGTTCGAGGACGCCGGCGGCTACGTCCGCAACACGCAGGTCGACGACGAGAACGCGAAGCTGTACTTCCGCCTCACGCGCGTCAAGCACTGACGATCGCTCGCTGCCGAACACGAAGCGGCGGCCGCCCCCGCCGGGGCGCCGCCGCTTCTGTGTGACCTGATTGCCTGTCAGGCGGGGACGGCCTCCCGCTCGCGCTGCTCGACCGGTGCCGTGTTGGTGGCCGCGCTCAGCGGGCCGAACAGGTAACGGCCCATCAGGTAGGCCGACGCGCCGGCGATGCACACACCGGACAGGGCGGCGAGGCTGCGCCACGCGCCGTGGATGTCCATGTTGATCGTGGCGTAGGTCGGCCAGCCGGCCCACAGCTGCCAGGCGGAGAAGCAGCAGGGCACGAGCGCGATCGACGTCAGGCCGCCCTTGACCAGACCCCAGTGGCCGATCGCGATGCAGAGCAGGAAGCCGGCCAGCATCTCGCCGTAGTTCACCGGCACCCACCACAGCGGGAAGTCGGTGCCGATCCGCCACGGCTGCTCGCCGTAGTAGTCGTAGGCGCTGGTGATGATGAAGCCCTCGAGCACGATGTTCATGACGGCCTGGCCGAGGACGGCGTAGCCGAAGATCTTCCAGCTGCGCGAGGCGAAGGCCTTGTAGAACACGAAGCAGGCGACGCCGCCGAAGCCCGTGTAGACGAACATCGCCCAGTACGGGTAGTGGACCGGCTGCGCGAAGTCGGGGAACTGCGTCCAGGCGATGTGGTTGCCCTCGTGGAAGCGGAGCTTGCCGAGCGCGTCCCAGATCGGCTCGTTCAGGTTGCAGAGCACGCTGCCGAGCAGGCAGAACGCCAGGATCGGCGAGCGGCGGAACACCATCTCGAACAGCGCCCAGATCACGAACGCTCCGGCCATGATCGCCGAGAGCGTGAAGAACGCGTCGGCGCGTTCGGAGGAGATCGTCGGGATCTGGGTGATGTCCCGCTCAGTTGTCAATGCCGCCATGATCATGGCCAGATTCCTTTGAAGTAGGGACCGGGGACCCCGGCCTCGGCGTAGTCACCCTTGGGGTCGTAGACCTTCGTGTTCTCGTAGATCCAGGGTGCGAGCGTGTCGCCGCTGTCGGTCAGGCGGAACGACGCCCACACGGCGTTGTAGGGGAGATAAGCGATCGCCGTGACGAGCACGGTGACGCCGAACTGCTTCAGGGCGCGGGTGTCGCGGGAGTAGCTGATCCAGAGCAGGACGCCGGCGGCCGCGGTGATGAACGACAGCGACAGCGGGTCGTGCCACGAGTACTGCCAGGGCGTTCCGCCGCGGACCGCGGCCCAGTCGGGGATCTGGGTGTAGGTCCAGTACTCGATGCGGCACATGAAGAGGTTGACCAGCACCCAGTTGATCAGGACCGCGATGACGAACGTGATGCCGAAGACCGTCCACAGCGGGCGCCGCGGCGAGCGTCCGGTCCTGCGGGCGCGCCGGCGCAGCAGCGTCACGACCGCGAGCGCCGGGAAGAGAAACAGGTAGGGGTAGGCGACCTTGTTGATGATCGGTTCGGTCGTCGGGGAGACGTCGAGGATCGGCCAGTCCGTCGGGTAGTGCAGCAGCTCGGGGTTCATCGCCGCGGACGAGGTCCAGTTCGCGAACGTGTCGGCGAACGCGCCCATGACGAACAGGCCGGCGAGCACCGGGAACGCGGGGTGCAGGCGGGCGTTCCGGCGCGACCAGACGGTGAAGTACGCGAGGAACGACGTGGTGGCGATCAGCGTCGCGATCTGGACAGTGGAGATCCAGTGGTCGTAGCCCCACAGCTGCGGCCACGTCTCCGCCGGCCGGTCGGCGAGGATCCGGCCCTCGGGGCCCTTCTTCGCCGTCATCAGGATCGTGAGGACGAGCGCTCCGGCCGCGGCGGCCCCGAGAATCAGGCGCGGTTTGGGGACCGGGCGCCGGGTGACGTCCGGGCGTACCTCTTCGGCGAGGACGGCCACGGGACGAGCGTCCTCCAATTCTGACGAATCTGTCAAGATGTCAGTAATTGTGGACGGGCGGGCCGGGCGGCAGAATGGGCGCCATGAACGAGGGCTACGACCCCCAGGTCGTCATCGACAACAGCACCGGTGGCCTCTCGATGGCCGTCATCCTCGTGCTCATGGCGGTCGCCGGCATCGGCGGCTACATGCAGTACGTGGGCGCGATCCGGCGTGGGGCGCGGGACCGGCAGTACTGCATTCCGCTGGTGACGAACCTCTGGAACTTCGCGCACGACGTGACGTTCGTGCTCAGTTTCGAGTCCTGGTACGACGACGAGAACGAGCTCTGGATCCTCAAGCTCTTCTGGGTCGGGCTGATCGTGTTCTCGCTCATGGAACTCGTCGTGATCTCGCACATCATCCGGTACGCGCGCGAGGACCTCTGGGGCGCCGGCTGCAGCGTGCCGCGGGCGATCGCGATCTACTCGGCGATGCAGGCTTGCGTGTTCGGGATCTTCTGGTGGTTCCAGGGGATCACCGACGACCCGCTGGAGTACTACGGCCTGACGACGACGGTGATCATGGCGTCGGCGTTCAACATCTCGATGATGCGGGCGCGCGGCGACCGGCGTGGGATGAGCGAGTTCATCCTGTGGGGTTATCTGACGCTCTCGTGCGGGTTCTGGCCCTGGATGATGGTCTCCGACCCGGACCACTTCACCCACCCGATCTACATCCTGATCGCGGTCGGGAACATCGCGATCGACATCGTCTCGATCGCCTACTACCGCAGCCTCCCCGAGTACGTGCCGGCGACGTCCGAGCGTCCGGCGGAGCGCGAATCGGTGCCTACGGGGTGATTCGTCCGATCTGAGCGGGCGTCAGTCAGGCGCCTCACAGGTGGTCCCGCTCAGGTCGGCCGCTCCGGTGTCCGAAGAGAGTCGCAACTGCCGATTCTCGACGACACCGGGGGATCCATGCGTGCCCGCGCGCCGCGGCTGTTGGCCGCCTTCGCTCTGACGTTCTCGCTGTTCGGGGGGACCCTCGGGGCGGCTGTGGTCACCGCCGAGCCCGCCGAGGCGCGCAGCATGAGCATCAAGGAGCAGCGGCGCGCGATCGTCAAGAAGACCAACAAGATCCGCAAGGCGCACGGGTGCCGGGCGCTCAAGGTCCGGCCGAAGCTGAACCAGGCCGCCCAGCGCCACGCCAAGGACATGTCCCGCAAGCGCTACTTCAGCCACACGTCCAAGGACGGCGCGAGCTGGGTCACCCGCATCCGCCGGACCGGCTGGCGGCAGCCCGGCGGCGAGAACATCGCCCGCGGGTACTCCAACGCGTCGTCGGTCATGTCGGCCTGGATGCACTCGCCCGGGCACCGGCGGAACATCGTCAACTGCCAGTTCCGGAACATCGGCATCGGGTACGTGAAGTCCGGCAACTACTGGGTCCAGGACTTCGGGTACTGACCCGCTCCGGCCATGCCGTAAACTCCCGGCGTCGGGGAGCTCGCTCCCCGTCCGCCGCCTTAGCTCAGTCGGCCAGAGCAGCTCACTCGTAATGAGCAGGTCGTCGGTTCGATTCCGACAGGCGGCTCCACCAGGGCTTTTACCCCTGCAGCAGCACGTCGCGGAGCCGGTCCAGCCCCTCGGGGCCGACCCCTGCGGCCGCCCAGTAGGCCTCGATCGAGCCGTGCTCGGCCAGCAGCCGGTCCAGGGCGCCGTCCAGGTACTCCGGGCGGGCCAGGAGGTACTCCACCGCCGCCTCGGCGGTGCTGGTCGACCAGCGGGACGTGGACCCCCTCCGCCCGTCCGCGGTCGCCAGACCCCCGAGGTCCCGGATGTTGCCCCGTCGCACTCCGAACTCCCTAACGTCAGTGGAATCGCGCGCAACAGCGCTCGATCCCGCTGACGTTACGGGGGCTCAGGAAGGCGGTACGGTCCAGCCGTGGCGTGGACGCGGGAGCAGATGGCCGCCCGGGCGGCGGCGGAGCTCCAGGACGGCTGGTACGTCAACCTGGGCATCGGGTTGCCGACGCTTGTGCCGAACTACGTCGCCGACGACGTCGAGCTCGTGCTGCACTCGGAGAACGGCATCCTCGGTGTCGGCCCGTACCCGCGCGAGGACCAGCTCGACCCGGACCTGATCAACGCCGGCAAGGAGACCGTGACCGTCCGGCCGGGGGCGACGTTCTTCGACTCCGCGCTGTCGTTCGGGATGATCCGCGGCGGCAAGATCGACGTCGCGATCCTCGGGGCCATGCAGGTCTCGGCCGCCGGTGACCTCGCCAACTGGATGGTCCCCGGCAAGCTCGTCAAGGGGATGGGCGGGGCGATGGACCTCGTCCACGGCGCGAAGCGCGTGATCGTCCTGATGGAGCACGTCGCGAAGGACGGCTCGTACAAGATCGTGAACGAGTGCTCGCTCCCGTACACCGGGCGCCGCGCGGTCCACCGCATCATCACCGACCTCGCGGTCCTCGACGTCACCCCGGGCGGCCTCGTCCTCCGCGAGACCGCCCCCGGCGTCAGCGTCGACGAGGTCCGGGCGAGGACCGAACCCGACGTCGCCGTCGCGCTCACCCCGTAGCGCTGTCAAGAAAGGGTGACACCCCTTACTGCGCAGTAAGGGGTGTCACCCTTTTTTCACACGGCGGCGGTGGGCGGGGCTACTCGTTCTCGACGCCGAAGTAGGACTGGTACGGGGCGAACGCGGCGCGTTCGTAGGCGATGGCCTGGTCGGAGCCGAGCTTGTAACTGTGGCGGCGGAACGGGGTGCTGGCCTGGTACTCGGCCATGGCGGCGCGTCCGGCGTCGGTGAGCTCCATGTCGAACGTGGCGTAGATCCGCTCGACGACGCCGAGCGGGTCGTCACGGAACTCCGGGAACTGAACGTTCATCAGTTGGTCCTTGGGGACCACGCCGCCGGTGATCCACTGGATCGGCATGCAGAGCATCCCGTTCACCATCTGGGCGTTGGTGTGCTGCTCGAAGGCGCCGTCCTTGAGCGGGTGGTCGCTGCGGGCCCAGTTCATCGTGCCGACGAGGTCGACGAGCGAGGCGAGCGCCTTCACCGGGTCGCGGTGCATGTAGACGAGGTTGGTGTCCGGGTAGACCTGCAGGACCGCCGGCAGTTCGAGCGTCGCGTACGGCGACTTCCACACCCAGCGCTTGCCGGGCTTGCGCCACTGCAGCAGCTGCAGCAGGCGCTTCTCCTCGCGGTAGTTGATCGTCGGGTCCTGGCCGAACATGTAGGCCATGTAGCTCGGGACCTGGCCGACCACGGCCGACAACCACGCGGGGGAGCGGAACGTGATCGAGTGCAGCAGGATGTTCTCCTGCGCCTCCCAGCTCGCGAAGACCTGCATGCCCGTGACTTCCGGGACGATGCGGTTCACCATCGTCACCATCGGATCGAGCGCGGCGATGCGCGGGTCGGTCTCGTAGGTCGCGGTCTCCGGCGGCGGGCAGGGCGCGATGCTCTCCCAGGTGCGCAGGACGCGGTTGTCGGGGTCCGCGCTCATCAGTTGGTGCAGTGCGGTCGAGCCGCACCTACCCTGGCCGATGATGAGCAGCGGCGACACGATCTCCTCGTCGTTGATCTCCGGGTGCTCCTTGAACACCTGGGCGACCTGAAGCCGGGCGCACAGCGCGTTGAGGATGTCGTTGCGGGCCATCAGTCGCCCGAGCGGGTTGAGCTCCGCCTCCTCCTCCAGCGCCTTGATCAGCACGCGGAACGGCTCACGCCAGGCGCCGTCGTTGAAGTCGTCGTCGAAGTCGTCCAGGCCGGTCCGGGCCATCGCCGAGTTCAGCAGCGACGCCTCGTCGAGCGGAACGCAGCCGGCCATGTCGAGGTGGCCGAGCTCGGTGTTCAGCGTCGTTACCCACTCGGGGCGCTCACGCGGAACCCAGCGCGAGCGGCGGTCGGCATCGGAGGAGTAGTCGGTCATGAGGGGGCTCCAGGAGTTCGGGACGACGATTCGCGACGATGAGGTGAAGGGTCGTCAGATCATTGGGCGACGAGACGGGCCGCTTCGGTGCGGCGCCGCTCGATCGCGGCCTCCCGCTGCGCGGGCGTGCAGCGCGGGCTGTCGGCGGGCAGCAGGTTCGGCAGGTCCGCGGCCTGAACGACGCGGAGGTCGGGGACCGTCGTGTCGGCCGGGGAGCGGTAGTTCCGCATCACCACGGTGCCCTCGCGGCGTCCGCAGGTGTCGAGCCAGTTCGGCACGCCGGGGTCGGTCGGGGCGACGACGATGCGGACCTTGCCGTCGGCGTCGACGTGCGCGCGGTTCATGTTCAGGTCGGTCTGGTGGTTCAGGTAGTCCAGCGGCCGCGACCAGACGTCGCCGACCTGGAAGCTCCAGTACGCCGAGGCGGGGACGTCCCACTCGATGAGCAGGGCCTCGTCGGGCTCGATGCGGAAGGCAGCGGGGACGTAGACCGTCGAGCGGCTGCCGATCAGCGAGTCCTTCACCTCGGCGCCCGGCATGGTCGCCCAGGTGTTCACACCGCCGGCGCGCGCGCTGTAGAGCGTGTGCAGCCCGATCGTGAACGCGTTGACCAGGTAGCGGACGAGGTGCGCCGCGGCGGCGATCGACTCCGCCGCCTCGGCCGTCGGGTCGGTGACCTCGGGAGCCGGCGTCGCGGAGGTGAACTCGAAGTCGCCGAGGTCGTCGGTCCAGTTGCCCAGAATGCGGCGCATCACGAGCCAGTTGAACGCCGAGTCGGAGTCGAGACGGATCCAGTTGCCCGGGTGCTCCTGCGCGCTGAAGACCAGCTCGATCGTGCCGTCCGGTGCCGCGCTGAACTCGTCGTAGTCGTAGTTGCCGATCTCCTTCGACTCCGGGTCGCCGAGGCACTTGTTGTGCACCTGCGTCAGCCAGAGCTTGCTCTCGCCGCGGCGGACGCGCGCGGTGTAGGTCCGGCGGCCGTCGAGGAACAGCCCCGTGTACTTGAAGTCCTGGATCGGCTGACCCAGCGCCAGCAGGTTGTCGTGCCAGGTCGAGTGGTTGAACACCCGCGGGTGCTCCATGTACCGCCGCGGGGCGACCGCGATGTTGTAGGCCATCGCCTGCGCTTCCAGCAGCGACTGGTACGCCGCCCCCCGCTCGGCGGGGTCGTCGCGGAAGCGGTCGGTGTTCTCGATCGCCGCCCGCACGTCCTCCGCCGTGGAGTGCCAGAGCTCCCACGCGGTCTTCAGTGCGGCATCTGACGAGAAATCAGTCACGACCAGCCCTTTCGCCGGGGGTTGTGGAGTGAGAGCCAGGTCACTACGGTACAAACCGAGCGCTCGGTCGGTAAAGACCCCAGAGGGAGTTTTCGTGACGCTGACCCACCTGCAACGCCTGGAGGCGGAGAGCATCGCGATCCTGCGGGAGGCGGTGGCGGAGTCGCAGCGGCCGGTGATGCTCTACTCGATCGGCAAGGACTCGGCGGTGATGCTGCATCTGGCGCGGAAGGCGTTCGCGCCGGGGCGGTTGCCGTTCCCGTTGCTGCACGTGGACACCACCTGGAAGTTCCGGGACATGTACGCGTTGCGGGACCGGGCGGCTGCGGCGGCGGGTGCGGAGCTGATCGTGCACGCGAACCCGGAGTGCGTGCGGTTGGGGATCAACCCCTTTGACCACGGCTCGGCGATGCACACCGACATGTGGAAGACCGAGGGTCTGAGGCAGGCGCTGGAGGCGGGCCGGTTCGACGTCGCCTTCGGCGGCGCGCGTCGGGATGAGGAGAAGTCGCGGGCCAAGGAGCGCGTGTTCAGCGTCCGGACCAAGGACCACCGCTGGGACCCCAAGCAGCAGCGTCCGGAGCTGTGGCGGTTGTACAACGCCCGCGTGCATCCGGGGGAGAGCGTGCGGGTGTTCCCGCTCTCGAACTGGACCGAGCTCGACGTCTGGCAGTACATCGGCCGGGAGAACATCGAGATCGTGCCGCTGTACTTCGCGGCCGAACGTCCGGTGGTCGAGCGGGACGGCACGCTGATCATGGTCGACGACGACCGGTTCCGGTTCCGCGCCGGCGAGAAACCGATGACGCGCAAGGTGCGCTTCCGCACCCTCGGCTGCTACCCGCTCTCCGGTGCCGTCCCCTCCGAGGCGGACAGCCTGACGGGGATCATTCAGGAGATGTTGCTGACGACCACCTCCGAGCGGCAGGGGCGGCTGATCGACCACGACTCGAAGGCGTCCATGGAGAAGAAGAAGCAGGAGGGGTACTTCTGATGGGCACTCCCCTGACGGAGCAGGCGCAGAACGCCGACCTGGACCTCGCCGCCACCGACATCGACGCCTATCTGCACCGGCACGAGCACAAGACGTTGCTGCGGTTCATCACCTGCGGGTCGGTGGACGACGGCAAGTCGACGCTGATCGGACGTCTGCTCTACGAGTCGCAGCAGATCTTCTCCGACCAGCTCGAGGCCGTCACCGCCGACAGTCGCACGATGGGCACGCAGGGCGGCGAGCTCGACCTCGCGCTGCTGGTCGACGGGCTCGCGGCCGAGCGGGAGCAGGGCATCACGATCGACGTCGCGTACCGGTTCTTCAGCACCGACAAGCGCAAGTTCATCGTCGCCGACACCCCGGGACACGAGCAGTACACCCGGAACATGGTCACCGGCGCCTCCACCGCGGACCTCGCGGTGATCCTCATCGATGCCCGCAAGGGCGTGCTGACCCAGACTCGACGGCACTCCTACCTGGTCTCCCTGCTCGGGATCCGCCAGGTCGTGCTCGCGATCAACAAGGTCGACGCCATCGGCTACGACCAGGACCGGGTGGCCGCGATCGACGCCGAGTACCGCGAGTTCGCGGCGAGCATCGGCCTGGAGGACGTGACGACGATCCCGACCTCCGCGCTGCTCGGCGACAACATCTTGACGCAGTCTCAGAACACGCCCTGGTACGACGGTCCGACCCTGCTCGGGCACCTCGAGAACGTGCCGGTCCCGGACCTCACCGCCGATGCGGCCTTCCGGATGCCGGTCCAGACCGTCATCCGCCCGGACCTGGACTTTCGCGGCTTCGCCGGCCAGCTCACCGCCGGGCGGATCCGCCCTGGGGACGAGATCCGCGTCCTCCCGGGCGGGCAGACCACCACCGTCGCCGGCATCCACACCCTCGACGGCGAGCTGCCCGCGGCCGAGGCCGGCCAGTCGGTGACTCTCACGCTGGCCGACGAGATCGACGTCAGTCGCGGTGACGTCCTCGCCGCCGCCGGGAACCCGCCCGAGGTGGCCGACCAGTTCGAGGCCGACGTGGTCTGGATGGCCGAGGAGGCACTGGTTCCGGGCCGGCACTACCTGCTCAAGATCGGCACGCGGACGGTCGGTGCCACGGTGTCGCCGCCGAAGCACCGCGTCGACGTCAACACCCTCGCCCACGTCGCGGCGAACACGTTGGAACTCAACGAGATCGGCGTCGCGACGCTGACCCTCGACCGGGCCGTGCCGTTCGAGCCGTACACGCAGGACCGCAACCTCGGTGGCGGGATCCTGATCGACCGCCTGACCAACAACACCGTCGGCGCGGTACTGCTGCACTTCGCCCTGCGGCGTTCGACGAACGTGCACTGGCAGGCAGTCGACGTCGACCGGGAGGCCCGCGCGGCGCTCGCCGGCCACCGGCCCCGGGTCGTGTGGTTCACCGGTATCTCCGGCGCCGGCAAGTCGACGCTCGCCAACCTGGTCGAGCGGCGCCTGCACGCCGAGGGTGTCCGCACCTACCTGCTCGACGGCGACAACGTCCGCCACGGTCTGAACAAGGACCTCGGCTTCACCGACGCCGACCGCATCGAGAACATCCGCCGCGTCGGCGAGGTCGCCGCGATGATGGCCGACGCCGGGATCGTCGTCCTGGTCTCGCTGATCTCCCCCTTCGCCGAGGAGCGCGATCAGGTCCGCGCAAAGGTGGCCGAGGGCGAGTTCGTCGAGGTCTATGTGGACACCCCGTTCGAGGTCGCCGCGGCCCGGGACCGCAAGGGCCTGTACCGCAAGGCGGCGCAGGGTGAGCTGCCGAACCTGACCGGGACCGGCTCGGCCTACGAACCGCCCGCGGACCCCGAGGTCCACGTCCGGACCACCGAGGTCGACGCCGAGACCGCGGCGACGCAGGTCGTCGAGTACCTGAACCGGACGGGACTCCGCGCATGAGCGAGCCCACCACGACCGAGGCGCCCGCCCCGCGCGTCAAGCGGGTCCGCGACGCCGTCGCGACGGAGAAGCGGATCCTCGACACCGCCGAGGAGATGTTTGCCCGCCGCGGCCTGGATGCCGTCACCACGAAGGAGATCGCGGCCGGTGCGGGCGTCGCCGTCGGTGCGCTGTACCACCATTTCGCGAGCAAGGACGCGATCTACGCCGCGGTCGTCGAGCGCGCGTTCGGCGGC
This sequence comes from Sporichthya brevicatena, assembly GCF_039525035.1. Classification (NCBI taxonomy): domain Bacteria; kingdom Bacillati; phylum Actinomycetota; class Actinomycetes; order Sporichthyales; family Sporichthyaceae; genus Sporichthya; species Sporichthya brevicatena. The sequence continues at coordinate 17,145 of NZ_BAAAHE010000001.1, read as the reverse complement.
CGTTCGGTGATCCCGCCGGAGACGCGGGACCCGGCTCGGCCGGCCCGGGAGCGGCTGGAGCTCCTGCTGACCTGGTACCTGCGGGCGCTGGTGGACAACGAGATCTTCCGTGGACTGCTGAACCGCGAGGTGCTCACGCCGCGGTCGGACATGCCCCAGTTGCTCGACCGCGGGCTGTTCGCCGAGCCCCTCGCGCTGTTCTCCGAGATCGTGGACGAGATCGACCCCGACCTGGACGCCGAGCTCGCCATGGCGTCGACGTTCGCGCTGCTCTTCGGGCTGACGAACCTGCGGTCGCTCTCGGGGTCCTACCCCGCCGTCCAGCGGCTGACCACGCCGGAACAGATTGCCGCCCACACCGTGCGACTGGTGCTCGACGGACTCACCTGACGCCCCCTCAGGCCGTCGCACCGCACCACTGCCCCAGGAGGACGCTTTCATGTTGAACCGCCGAACCCGCCGAGTGGCAGCGGCCGCGCTTCTCGGCGCTCTCGCCCTCACCGCCGGCTGCGGCAACCGCGTGCCGCACGAGCAGGTCGCGGCCGTCGGAAACGGCTACGGCCCGGTCGACGCGCAGTCCGACAACGCGGCCGGGGGTCCGGTCGCCCCCGGTGCGGTGCCGGGTGCGGACGCGCGTGCGGACCCGGGCGCCGCCGTCCCCGGGGCGCAGGCGACGTCTGCTCCGGGGACGAGCTCCGGCGCCGGCGGCGCGCCCACCCAGCCGGGTGCGACCACCGCGCCGCGGCCGGGCGGTGGGCAGAACCCGGCGCCGCCGGGCGCCGCGGCGGGCGGTGGGAGCCGGCCGTGCACCGCGCCGCTCAAGCCGATCGTCATCGGGCAGACGCTGGCGACCTCCGGTCTGGTCGGGGCCTCGATCGCCGGCCTCCGGACCGGTCTGGCGGTCTGGGCGAAGGACGTCAACGCCCGCGGTGGCGTGCAGTGCCACCCGATCCAGTTGATCCAGCTCGACGACGCCTCCGACCCCGCGCGCGTCGCCTCGAACTGGAACACGCTCGTGAAGGATCGGGGCGCGGTCGCCGTCGTCGGTGCCGGCGTCCCGATCGCGATCGCCGCCCTGCGCACCGCGGCCGAGCGCGACAAGGTGCCGGTCGTCGGCGGTGACGTCGTCGCCGGCGACTGGGTCCAGAGCCCCTACCTCTTCCCGCCCGGCGCGGCCCCCCTGACGGCGAACGACGGCGCGCTGGTTCAGGCCGCGCGCAACGCCCAGGGGGCACCCAAGACCGGGCTCTTCTACTGCGTCGAGGCCTCGATCTGCTCGGCGATCAAGAACGGCTTCCCACGCAGCACCGAACTGGCGAAGGCGGCGCTCGGCCCGATCCAGGCGGTGTCGCTGACCCAGCCGGACTTCACCTCCGAGTGCCAGACGATGAAGTCGGCCGGGGTGAACACGCTGTTCCTCGGGCTCGACGGGTCGGCGATCATCCGCGCGGTCCGCTCGTGCGCGTCGCTGAACTACTTCCCGACGATCGCCACCGGAGCCGTCGGAGTCAGCGCCGCCGTGGCGGCCGACCCCGGCGTCCAGCGCAACAGCATGTATCTCGGCAACGGTGTCGTGCCGTTCATGACCACCGACACCCCCGGCATCCGCGCGTTCCACGACGCGTTCAAGCGCTTCGCCCCCTCGACGAAGGAGGAGCAGCAGGCCCTGCTCGGCTGGACCGCCGGGAAGCTCTTCGAGGCCGCACTGTCCAAGGTCGCCGACCAGGCCCGCGCCGGTGACGTCAGCACCACCACCATCCTCGACGGACTGTGGCAGCTGAAGAACGAGAAGCTCGACGGCCTCAGCCCTGGCGCCACCTTCACCAAGGGCACCACCGCCAAGGCTCTGGAGTGCTACTACCCGATCAAGCTCGACACCAAGGGCTTCTCCGCCCCCGCCGGCTCCAAGGTGGAGTGCTTCGGCAAGGGTTGACGTCAGGCCGCGATGCCAATAAAGGGTGACACCCCTTACTGCGGAGTAAGGGGTGTCACCCTTTATTGACAGGGGTCTGAGTGCGGGTCAGGCGCGGTAGTCGAGGACGCGCCAGATGATGTCGGTCATCCCGGCGGCGACGGAGTCGGCGCGGGACGGGTCGCGCAGGAGCTGGTGGCACGATCGCTCGAACATCCAGGTGAACAGCTCGGCGATCATGTCCGGGTCGGGGGAGTCACCCGGCTGGTTCTCCCAGCGCAGGCGGAACTGCTCGGCCGCCTTCTCGGTGACCTCACCCATCGCGGTCTTCCAGATGGTCGCCATGGCGGTGTCGTACTCGGCGACCTCGATGATCGCGGCGAGGACGCCCCAGTTCTCGGCCCACTGCCCGACGATCGTCCGCATCAGCAGGTGGACGGACTCACGGGTCAGCTCCGGGTCCGCGAGCACCTCGGCGCCGATCTGGTCGCGCCAGGCGACCTGATCCTCGGCGAGCGCGGCCATCAGTTCGGACTTGTCCTTGAAGTGCAGGTAGAACGTCGCGCGGCCCATCCCGGCCTCCGCGACGATCTGGTCCACGCGCAGCGTGGCAACCGGGGCGCCGCCGGCCAGCAGGCGCTTCGTCGCCTCAAGCAGGTCGCTGCGTGTCGCCGGTCCCGTGCGACGTCGGTCGGTGCGCGCACGCGCCGGCGAGCTCATCGAACCTCCACAAATCGGGTCGAAGCCCCCAGGCTTGACCGCTCCCATTTAGATAGACATAGTGTCTGTCTATCAAGTGCCGCGGACCACGGCAAGGCGCGCGTCGACTCCCGTAACTCCTGAGGAGGCCCCTGCATGGCCACCACACATCTGCCGCCGCGCAGCTCACTGGACGCCTCGCGTCCGGTGGCGCCGGCGGCGCCGAAGCGTGTCCGCCCCATCTCTTGGTGGGCGGCGCTCGGCTTCGGCTTCCTCGCCTTCGCGGCGTACCTGATCATCGCCTGGCTGGTGGCCGGCGAACCGCACCGCGTCGGGACCGGCGAGACCCCGCTCCCGACCTGGATGAAGATCTGCCTGAGCGTGCAGCAGTACGGCCTGTTCGCGGGGATGCTCGCCCTGATCCTGTTCAAGGCGATCCTTCCCTGGCGCCGGACCGGGTCGGTCCCGCTCGACGGTCTGATCGTCATCTCGTTCTCGTTGATGTGGTGGTCCGACCCGCTCTACAACTACTTCTCGCCGGGCTTCAACTACAACACGTACTTCATCAACGCCGGCTCGTGGATCGGCCACACCCCCGGCTGGATGTCGCCCAACGCCGAGGAGATCCCGCAGCCGCTGCTCTGGCTGCCCGGTGTCTACACGTGCGCGTTCTTCCTGATGGTCCTGATCGTCACGACGATCATGCGCAAGACCCGCGAGCGCTACCCGAGCATGAGCGCCATCGGCCTCTGCGCCGTCGCGTTCATTCCGATGATGGTCGTCGGCACGATGTGGGAAGCGGCCTTCATGGTCATGGGCTCGCACGAGTACGGCGCGAGCATCAGCTGGCTGACGTTGAACCACGGCCACTACTACGGCTTCCCGGTCTACCAGGGCATCACCGCGAGCCTGCTCTACACGAGCTGGGGCGCGCTGCGCTTCTTCCGCGACGACCAGGGCCGTTCGTTCGCCGAGGCGGGCATCGACCGGCTCAGCGTCTCGAAGCGCGTCAAGGGTGCGATGCGGTTCTTCGCGGTCTCGGGTGCGGTCACCGCGATCTTCTTCGTCTTCTACCACCTGCCGAACGCGCTGATCTCGCAGCGCGGTGACGCGTGGCCGCAGGACGTGCAGGAACGGTCCTACTTCATCAACGGCTACTGCGGGGCCGGCACGGACGTCGCCTGCCCGAACCCGGACCTGCCGATCCCGCGGGGCGAGTCGTCCCTGCGTGTCGGCCCCGACGGCAAGCTCGTCGTCCCCGACGGCACGACCATCCCGGTCGCCCCGGCGGTGAAGACGCAGTGACGACCCGCAGCCACCGGCGCCGTCCGCGGCGAGTGCGGCGAGCGATGACCGGCGCGGCGGCGGTGTCCACCGCCGCGCTGGTCACTCTGCTCCCGACGAGCAGTGCGCTCGGTTCCGCGACGGCGGAGCCGAGCAGCACCACGACGCTGAGCGCGTACCAGGGCCAGGCCTCGGCCAACGCCGCCTACTTCCTGGCCGCCCTGCCGCGCTTCCTCATCATCGAGAACCTCGTGAACGGCGGCGGTCCGACGGCCCAGGCCGCGCTGAACTCGCTGGGGTCCAGCACCGGCTTCGCGTCGTTCCCGTACCCCGGTGACCTCGCCGTCGCGGCGCCCGGTCTGGCGGGCACGCTGTCGGGCAAGCCCGTCCCCACCTATCCGTTCGTCGTGACCAGCCAGTACCCGAGCGCCCAGGAAGTGAGCCTGGACCAGCCCGGGTACCACCTCGACTCGGTCGCGCACGAGCGCGAGGCGCGCTCGGTCGCGCAGGCCGGTGCGCGGCTCGCGCCGAGCACGGACGAGGGCGGTGCCTTCGCCACCGCCGAGGTCGTGCGCAGCGCGGACAACTTCGTCTCCGCGGCAGAGTCCCGGCTCGACCTGCAGATCGGCGTGGTTGCGATCCACGGCGCGGTCTCGCGCGCCGAGGTCGTCATCGACAACGCGGGCAAGGTCGTCCGCAACTCCGACTTTCAGGTCTCGAGCCTGTCCGTCAACGGCGTCGGCGTGGCCGTGACGGAGGAGGGCGTCAGCCTCGTCGGGTCGGTGCACCCGGCGCAGAAGTCGCTGACGGTCGGGAACACGACGATCCGTTACGTCGAGGCCACCAGCACCGACGACTCCGTCCTGGCGCCGGGACTGCAGATCACCACGCCCATGGACGTCCCGGCTCCGGTCGGACGCACCGTGGTCACCGACTTCGTGATCGGTCGGTCCTTCGCACAGGCGACCGGGAGCTCCGCTCCGGTCGCCGAGGGCACCGCGGGGAGCGCGGACAACGGCACCTCCGGTGTCACCGCGCCGGCGTCCCCGGTCGACGGCGTCGACACCGTCGCCGCGGCGCCGGTCATCCCGGGCGTCGGCACCGGCGTCCTGCCGACGGGGGTCGCGCCCGTCACCCCGCCGGGTACGCAGACCTTCGTCCTGGCCAACACGCAGCCGGGCGCAGTGTCGCTCCCGTCTCTGGGCGCCTACCCGTATCTCGCGGGTGGCGCCCTTCTTTTTGTCCTCGTCAGCGTCGGAACGCGTTGGGTTGTGGGAGTGAGACGCTCATGGAGCTGATCCCCTGGTTCAAGCTGCAGTGGGACCGCATCGTCGGAGCTGTCCTCGTGGTCCTCGGCGCCGTCGTCCTGGTCGCCGGATGGATCGGCGCCAGCGGCGAGGTCTACATCGCCAACCAGTTGCCGTACCTGCTCTCCGGCGGACTGGGTGGCCTCGCCCTGATCGGCGTCGGCGCCACGCTCTGGCTCTCCGCCGACCTCAGCGACGAGTGGCGGACGCTCGACCGCCTCGACTCCGCGCGCGCGACGGAGTCGGACGCGGCCTTGGCGAACCGTGTCCGTGAGCTCGAGCTCCACGTCTCCCACCTTTCCGGCCTCCTGAACGGCGCGGCCCAGCACGAGCGGGTGCGTACGTGACCTCTCGGGACGGACGGCCGCGCCCGGCGCTGTTCGCCGTGCTGATCGTTGTGGGCCTGCTGCTGATAGGTCTGTCGTGGGTCGACGCGAGCGGTGAGCTTCGGTACGAAAACCAACTGACGGCGCTGAACGTCGGCATCGTCGGTGAGATCGTGGTGCTCGCGTCCTGCGCCGTCTATCTCGTGCTCTACCGGCGCACCGTGCGGAACCGCGTCCAGCGGGTGCACGGCGCCGACGTCGAGGCGCTCGGATGAACGAGTACCTGCCGTTCATCGTCATCGGCATCGTGTCCGGGTCGGTCTACGGCCTGGCCGGTGTCGGCCTCGTCCTGACCTACCGGACGTCGGGCGTCTTCAACTTCGCCCACGGGGCGATGGCGACCGCGGGTGCGTACCTGTTCTACGAGCTGCAGGTCCGCAACGACATCCCGTGGCCGATCGCCATGGTGATCTGTGTCGTCGGACTCGGCGCCGCACTCGGTGTTCTCCTCGAGTTGCTGGCCCGCCGGCTGACGCGTGCACCCGTCGCGGTCGTGGTCGTGGCGACCATCGGTCCGCTGCTGATCATCCAGGCGATCGCCACGATTCGGTACGGCGCGGCGACGTTCACGACCGAGGACTTCCTGCCGACGAACACGTTCCACCTCGCGGTGGACATCGGTTACGACCAGCTGATCATCACCTGTGTCGGTGTGGCGGTCAGCGCCGGTCTCGCTGTCCTGCTCACGCGGACCCGCCTCGGCATCGCGATGCGCGGTGTCGTCGACGACCCCGAACTGATCGAGATGACGGGCTTCGACGCCGCCCAGGTGCGGCGCCTGGCCTGGATGATCGGCGGCGGCGTCGCGGTGCTGTCCGGCGTGCTCATCGCACCGACCTTCGGCCTCGACCCGATCCGCCTCACGGCCCTCGTCGTCCAGGCGTTCGGTGCCGCGGCGATCGGCCGGTTCCGCAATTTGCCCTGGACGTTCGCCGGCGGTCTGATCATCGGCGTCCTCGCGGCGCTCGGTCAGAAGTACGCCGCGTCGCACCCGCAGTTCCAGGGTCTCCCGTCAAGTGTCCCGTTCATCGTGCTGTTCGGTGTCCTGCTGATCGTGGGACGCCGTGGGCTGCCGACCGCTCCGCTGGTCCGTCGCCCGCAGTTGGAGCGGTTCACCGCCCCGCCGAAGGGCGTCAGCGTGACGGCGGGGGCCGCCGCCCTCGCGGTGGTGATCGTCCTGCCGGACCTGGTCGGGACGAAGCTGCCGGTCTACATCAACGCCGTCGGCTTCACGATCATGTTCCTGTCGCTCGGTCTCCTGGTGAAGGTCGCCGGCCAGGTCTCGCTGTGTCACGCCGCGTTCGTCGCGGTCGGCGCGGTCGCGTTCAGCCGCCTCAGCGTGGATGCCGGACTGCCCTGGTTTCTCGCGTTGCTCGGCGCCGGTCTGATCACGTTGCCGATCGGGGTGATCCTCGCCCTGCCGGCGATTCGCCTGTCAGGGATCTACCTCGCGCTCGCGACGTTCGGCTTCGGCGTCCTGCTGGAGAACCTCGTCTACCGGTCCTCCTGGATGTTCGGTGTCAACGCCCGGCGGGACGCGCCGCGGCCGGACCTGCCGGGCGTGGGCGTGGCCGACGACCGGCAGTACTTCTACGTCGCGGTCGGCGTGCTGCTCGCCTGCATCGCGGGCATCGTCGTCCTGCAACGGTCCCGGCTCGGCCGCCTGCTGCGCGCCCTGGCGGACTCGCCGCTGGCGCTGTCCACCTACGGCACCGGGACGACGACGACCCTCGTACTGCTGTTCGCGATCTCCGCGTTCTTCGCCGGTGTCGCCGGTGCGGTCATCGCGACCGGTGCGCAGGCGGCGGGTGCGGGTGGCCTCGGCTCTCTGCAGTCGTTGCTGTGGGTCGCAGTCCTCGCCATCACCGGCAACCAGCTGATCCGGTCCTCGGTCCTCGCGGCCGGACTGCTGACGGTGATGCCGTCCTACCTGCCCGACGACTCGGGCAACTACCAGACGGCGGCGTTCGGTGCGCTGGCCATCGTCGCCGCGTTGGTGGCGGCCAGTCAGATCGACCTCGTCGAGCGGATCAAGGCCAGCTTGACCGAGCCCGCTCGGCGCGCCGGGTCCAACCGGCGCACGGTGCGCACGCTCGACCGCAACTGGCGTTCGCCGCGGTCCGCCCGGCGTGCCGACGCCCACCGTCCTCACCCCCAGCACGACCAGAAGGAGCTCGTCGATGTCTCGCAGTAGGTCAGGTCGCGTCACGCGCAGCGCGGTGGCGTTGCTCGCTCTGGCGCTGACCGCCTCGCTCACCGGGTGCGGAAACCGCAACCCGGAGGCCGAGGTCGCCGCCGCCGCC
>NZ_BAAAHE010000001.1:0-9056 GCF_039525035.1 Sporichthya brevicatena | reverse complement strand
CGTGGCCGGCGGCGCGGCCGCCGGGACGGACACCGGCACCAAGCCGGCGGCCGGGACCGGGACGGCCGCCACGGCCGGCACCGGGACCGCCGGCGCCGCCAAGGCCAACACCCCGAAGGTCGCCAACCTCAGCCCGATCAACGTCGGGCTCGTCGGTACCTTCTCCGGCCCGATCGGTGCGCTCGTCGGGGGGACCACGACCGGTGCCCGCGTCTGGGCGAGCTACGCGAACGCCCACGGTGGGGCGAACGGCCACCCCGTCAACGTGCTCGTCGGTGACGACGGCGGTGACCCCGCCCGCTACAACTCCCTCGTCAAGGAGTTCGTGGAGCAGCGGAACGTCATTGCGTTCGTCCAGAACACCCTCGGCTTCGCCCCGGCGGGCAACAACGAGTACCTGAACTCGAAGAAGGTCGTGACCTTCAGCTCCGAGGGCGGGCTCAACCAGTTCTACGAGAACCCCTACACGGTCACGGCGTTCCCGTCCGGCGACATGTTCGCCAAGGCCATCATCGGCGCGGTCGCGCAGGAGGCCGTGCGGGCCGGCAAGACGAAGGTCGCCTCGTTCGCGTGCAGTGACTTCAGCATCTGCGACCTGTTCGACGCGACGTGGAAGGACCCCGCCTACATGAAATCCATCGGCCTGACGCCGATGATGGCGGCCCGGCCCTCGCTGACCCAGCCCGACTACACGGCCAACTGCCTCGCGGCGAAGCAGGCCGGCGCCGACCTGCTGGTCTTCGGGATGGACTCGGCCAGCATCGAGCGGTTCGCCTCCGACTGCGCGCGGCAGAACTACCGGCCGATGCTCGGCACCGGCGACATCGTCGTGAACGCCGGGCTGCCGAAGGCAGACGTCGTCGACGGCATCGTCATCGGCACGAAGATCACGCCGTGGACGGCCACGAACGTCGAGGGCGTCCGGACCTTCATCGACGCGCTGGCCCGGTACGCGCCGGGCGTCGCGCCGGACGGCAGCAACATCCTCGGGTGGGCGGCCGGTGCGTTCTTCGGCGCGGCCGCGGCCAACCTGCCGGCGGAGAACCCCACCGCGGCGGACGTCTTCAAGGGCGTCTACCAGATCAAGGGGGAAACCCTCGGTGGCATGACGTACCCGCTCGACTTCACCAAGGGCAAGAGCGCCCCGAAGAAGCTCTGCTTCGGGATTGTCGTCATCAAGGGCAAGAAGTTCACCCAGGGTCCGGGTCCGGCGCTGAACTGCCCCAAGGGCTGACCGCGGTGCACGAAGGAAGGGAGTCGTCATGAAGATCGCCACTCGCTGCGGCGTCACCGTCGCCATGCTCGGGGTGCTGCTCGGCGGCGCTCCGGCGTTGGCCGCAGGTGCCCAGGCGGTGGAGAAGCCGGCTGCCCCGGCGGCGGCCGAGCCCTGCCCGGCTGCGCGGGTCACCGGTTTCTCCGCGTTGCTGGACGCGCTTTCCACCGGTTCGGTCGCGGGTCCGTCGGTGCTCTACGGCATCGCGCTCGCCGCCCTCTCGCAGCCGTTGCCGGACCCGCTCGGCACCGCCCAGGCCCAGTTCCTCACCCAGGGCGCGCAGGGCGTGCAGCAGTTGCGGGCCGAGGCGCCCGGGTACATCGATCAGGTCCGGACCGTGATCGCGCCGTTCTCGGCGGGCAACGAGATGGCCAACCAGGGAGTGGACGCGTTCGCGGACGGTCTCGACGCGCTCGCGGACACCGGCGGCAAGGCAATCGCGCCGAGTGACTTGACCTTGCGTCAGATCGCTATCCTCGTCCGGACTGCCCGGGAGAACCCACCAACACCGTGCTCGACGAACTCGATCGACTGAACCTGCTCGCCTCGGCGGTCGCGGGGCGCTCCGTCACGGTGTCGCCCGCGGCCGGCGAACGGGCCTGGACCGACGGCCGGACGATCTTCGTCCCGCCCTCGGACCCCGATCTCCTTGAGGCGACCGTGCTGGTTCAGGCGGCGCTGATCGCGTCGGGGGGTCTGGACATCGGGATCCTCAAGCGGTTGACCGGCCACCGTCGTCTGCACCCGCACTACCTCGCGCTGGAGGTGGCGCGGGCGGCGGTGACGGTTCCCGTCCTGCCGCCCCGTGTTGCCGCCCGCGTCGCGGAGGTGGTCCCCGGTCCCTGCGCCGGCAGTGCGGCGGAGTCGCTGGCCTGGGCGCAGGAGCGGCGGCGACCGATCGTGGCTCCACCCGCCTGGTTCGGCGAGTTGCGGCCAGGTCAGGTCCGGCGAGCCGCGGCCGCGGACTCCGGGTCGGCGCCGGTCTCGCCGGCGGACGACCTGCGGCTCGACGAAGGCGTGCCGGAACTCGACCCCGACGAGGCCGAGTCGTCGCGGGTCCTCGAGATGCTGTCCATGCCAGGCTCCAGCCCGTTGTCCTCGATCTTCCGCAAGATGCTCGGCATGGGCCGGTCGCCCGGCGAGGGTGGCGGCGGGGGCGGGGACAACTCGACCGGCGAGGACCGTGGACCCGGCCGGCCCGGCGAGCACGCCCGTCGGCTCGCGACGACGCTGCCGCCGCGGGTCGTCGACAGCCGCCCCGTCCCGCGGGGTGCGCACTACCCCGAGTGGGACGTCCGGCGGCAGGTGCTGCGGCCCGACCGCTGCGTCGTCGCGGAGTTCGACCCGCCGGCGTCCGAGCTGGACGGGTCGCCGCTCGTGGTGGAGGACCGTGCCCTGCGCCGCCAGCTCGCGGCGCTGGGCCACGCCGCCGAGTACCGCACCGGCCACGAAACCGGCGACGTCCTCGACCTCAACGCGCTGGTCGACCTGGTCGCCGACCGCGCGGCCGGCGACACCCGGGAGGCCCGCATCTACGCCCAGCCGCGGCGCACCGGTCGCGACCTCGGTGTGCTGGTCCTGCTCGACGCGACCTCGTCCAGCGCCGACTCCGTCGACGGCCGCCGGCAGTACGACGAGCACCGCCGGATCGTCGATGGCCTGACCGGCGCGCTCGACCGGCTGGGCAACCCGGTGGCCGCATTCGGCTTCCTGTCGGCCGGCCGGCAGGACGTCCGCTTCCTGCGGGTGAAGTCCTTCGCGGACCGCTACGACGCCGGCGCCCGGCGACGGCTGGCGTGCATCGAACCGCACGGCTTCACCCGACTCGGTGCCGCGGTGAGACACGCCACCGCGGTACTGGAGCGCGAGGCGGGGACCACCCGCCGTCTGCTCGTGATGGTCGGCGACGGCTTCCCCTACGAGTCGGACTACGAGGGCGACTACGCCGAGGCCGACTGCCGGCACGCGCTCGACGCCGCGATCGCGCGCGGCATCGGCTGCGTACGCATCAGCGTCGACGCCGGCCATGACCCCGACCCAGCCGTGGACCGGATCTGGCAGGACCTGCCGCAGGCGCGACTCGTCGACGCCGGCGCGCTACCCGCCCAGATCCGTCCGCTGTTCGCCCGGGCCGTCCGCACCGCCGCGGCCAGCCGACGTTCCATCCGCTCGGCCGAGGCTCCGGCCCCGACCCGGCGGCGACTTGGAGGAGTACGCGCATGACCCTGACCTCGACGACCCCCACGCCGTTCGACGTCCCTCGCTACGTCCCGGTCGGGAACGAGGTCGAGCTCTTCCGCGCGGCGCGGCGCGAGGGCCTGCCGGTGATGCTCAAGGGCCCGACCGGATGCGGCAAGACGCGCCTGGTTGAGCACATCGCCGCCGAGGCGGGGGTGCCGTTGTTCACCGTCTCCTGCCACGAGGACATGACCGCCTCCGACCTGCTCGGGCGCTACGTCCTCTCCGGTGGGGAGACCGTGTGGCAGGACGGTCCGCTCACCCGCGCTGTCCGCGAGGGCGGGATCTGCTACCTCGACGAGATCGTCGAGGCGCGCCAGGACGCGACCGTCGCGATCCACTCCCTCGCCGACCACCGCCGCGAGCTCAACCTCGAACGACGCGGTGGTGAAGTGCTGCGCGCTGCCGAGGGCTTCCAGCTGGTCATCAGTTACAACCCCGGGTACCAGAGCGTCCTCAAGGACCTGAAGACCTCCACCCGGCAGCGCATGGTCGCCGTCGAACTCGCGTACCCCTCTCCGGAGGTGGAGCTGGAGATCCTCCGCGGCGAGGTCGACGTGCGAACCGAGGACGCCTCCGCGCTCATCCGGCTGGGCGCGGCCATCCGTCGTCTCGACGACGCCGGGTTGCGCGAGGTCGCCTCCACCCGCACGCTCATCACCGCGGCCTGTCTCATCCGCGCCGGCATCGGCTTCGTCGACGCCGCGACCGCCGCGATCGCCGGCACGCTGACCGACGACGAGACTCTCCGCGCCGGGTTGGTCGCGATGATCGCGTCCTACGCCCCGGACGCCTGACTCGGCGCGGTGGGGTCAGTCGCCGCCGTGAGGAGTGCGGTCGCGGCCAGCCGGACGAGTTCCGCGCGACCGTCCGCGTCGAGTGCGTACGGGTCCGGAACGTCGAAAGAGCGCCGCGTACGCGGACACCGAGACGAAGGTCGCGAACACGCTGCGGGCTCGCCCAGGTACGCGCGTTCGCCTCTCGCTGTCCTCCGGTCGACCCGTCCACCGGAACTCGCGGATGAGCCAGGGTGTCCACTCGAGGATCGCGACGCGGTAGAGCCCCGCCTTGGCCTCGAAGTGACGGAAGATCAGCGTCTCCGCAACGCCGGCCGCGGTGGCGATGCGTCGCGTCGCGGCGCCGTCGTACCCCTCGGTGGCGAAGGCCTGGCGGGCGGCGGTGAGGATGCCGTGCTGCACCTCGGTCGAGGTCCGGCGCCGGGTTCGGCGTGGGGTCGGAGCGGCGGTGGTCATGCCCGGCCGCGGGCCGGCCGGTACTCGAACACGCGCCAGAGCACCTCGGAGATGGCGGCGATCACGGCATCGCGGGCCGACCGGTCCCGTGTCAGCTGGTGCGCCGAGCGTTCGAACATCCAGGCCAGCACCTTGCCGAGCGTCTCCGGGTCGTCGTAGGCACCGGGCCCGCCGCCCCAGCGGGCGGACATCAGCTTCGCGCCCATCTCGCCGACCTCGTGGACGGCGTCCATCCAGTTCTGGTTCACCGCCGGGTCCTGCTCGGCGAGCTCGATGAGTGCCTCGAGCAGTGGAGCGTCGGCGACCCAGCGGTCCACCATCTCGGTGACGACGGCGTTCACCGCGTCCCGCCCGATGTGCGGGTCGGCGAGGGGCTCCGCCCCGATCACGAACCGCTGCTCCACGATCTCGTGGGCCAGCCGGATCATGACCTCTTTCTTGTCCGCGAAGTGGAGGTAGAAGGTCGCGCGGGAGAGCCCGGCGGCGCTGGCGATCTGTTCGACGGACAACGTGGAGAACGGCTCGCCGTCGAGCAGCAGCGTGCGCATCGCGTCCACGATGGCGGTCTGCGTCGCCTCCCGGCGGCGGGCGCCGGTGCGCGCCTGCACCGTCTCCGGGGCCTTCTTGGTCATTCCGTCGTGCCGTTCTGCAGTCGGTCGAGGTACTCGGACGCGCACATCGGCTTGCCCTCGACGCCACAGTAGGCGGCCGGCGCGAGGTAGGACGGCAGCTCGACGTAGGTGTCCGCCGACATCGAGGCGTACCCGTAGGGCAGGAAGTAGCTCAGAGCCGAGGCCGTGCAGAACCCGGTCACCGCGCAGAACGACATCGCGTGCCGGCGCCACTCGGCGATCGGGAGGCGGTCGACGCCGCGCTCGACGGCGGAGCGACCGGTCTCGTCGACCGAGTCCCGCAACCAGGTCACCATCATCCCGAAGACGGCGGCGAACAGCGCCTGGTAGAGCGGGTACTGGTAGACCTCGCCCGTGAAGACGCTGAAGTTGCTCGGGACGCCCGGGAAGACGTAGAGCTGCGGCAGGACCAGGAAGACCATCTCGACGACGAAGGCGAGCGGGGTGAACGCGGCGAAGACGATCGCGTAGAGCGTCGGATTGCTCGCCCGGGGGCAACGGCGTCGTAGCCACCGCAGCGCCACGCAGCCGGCCATGGCGGCGAAGAGGCCGAAGTACATGTAGAGCTGCGGGGCCCACAACAGGCCCTCGGCGAAGCGTTCCTCGTCGGCGCTCCAGCCCAACGGGAGCCACGGACCCCAGGAGCCGTAGCTGACGGAGTGGGCGTTCATCGCGAACGCGGAGTTGAAGACGTTCAACGTCGGGTCGACGACGTAGGCGAACATCATGCCGAGCAGGATCTTGCCGTCGATCGGCACGTGCCGGCTCTGCCGCCACGGGCGGATCACCCAGCACCACAGCATGACGACGCCGGCGGCCGTCGCCGTGACCTCGAAGGCCCGGAGGTACCAGAGGTAGTCGTAGGAGTCCGGCCCGGTCTCGGCCCGTGTGAAGTTCCCGGAGAGGATCCACCGCGTCCAGCAGTAGACCGTCAGCGCGATGGTGAGGGCACCGACCGCCGACCAGAAGGTCAACGGACCCGGTCGCCGCTCCGGCGCGGGGGCGGTGGCGCTCGTCGTGGGGTGCTCGCTGACGGCGGTCACGACTTGCGATCCTTGCGGCCGTCGCGGAGGAGTTCGCGCGCGACCATGTAGCCCGGCGCGCCGGTGATGCCGCCGCTCGGGTGCGAGCCGGAACCGCCGAGGTAGAGACCAGGGACCGGGGAGCGGTAGCCGGCAAGGCCGCGGGCCGGCCGGCGCGGGCCGCCGCGGCTGAGCGTCATGTCGACGTGGGTGATGTTGCCGCCGCTCGCGCCGACCAAGGCCTCGAAGTCCTCGTTGGTCAGGACGCGGCGGCCGATCTCCAGCGTCTCGACGCCGTCGTAGAAGCGGCCGAGCTTCGCGACCACGGCGTCGCCGGCGCGCTGACGCATCGTCAGGCCCTCGCTGTCGGGGGTGTCCCAACCGCCCTCGACCTCGTACGGCGCGACCGCGAGGTAGCAGTAGAAGTTGTCCTGGCCGTCGGGTGCCTGAGAGGGGTCCACGCCGGTCGGGATCACGTTCCACATGCTGAAGTCGTCGGAGTGGGGCAGCAGACCTGCGGCCGAGCGGGCGAACGCGCGCTCGATGCCCTCCTCGGTGGCGAGCACGTGCATGGGCTTGCGCAGATCCAGTCCGTCGCCGCGGCGCTTGGCGTACCGGTCCAGGGAGAGCCGGCCGGAGAAGGCGAGGTCGACCTTCATCTGCCCGTAGCCGCCGTTGCGCACGGCGATGTTGTCCACGCGCGACCGGAGCTTCGACGGAAGGGCGGACTCCGGCAGCAGCTTGCCGAGAGCGGTCTTGGGGTCGCAGCTGGCGACGACGGCCTCGTTCGCGGCGATCTCCCGGCCGTCGCGGAGCTGGACCCCGACGGCGCGGCCGTCCCGGACGAGAATCTCGGCGACCGGCGCGTTGACCTCGATGCTCCCACCGTGCGAGGTCAGCCGCTTGGCCAGGGCGTTCGGCAGCGACTGGATGCCCCCGACGGGGTGCTGGTGCGAATGGCGGTGCTGGTTCGCGAGCCAGAGGAAGCCGGCGCCGCTGCCGTCGGCCGAGTTGGGGATCGTCGACCCGGCCGCGGCGTGCAGCGCGTTGCGGACGACGGGGTGGGTGAAGCGGTCGGCGATCGCCTCGGCCGCCGTCCCGGTGGCGAGGGCCGCGATGTCGCGCAGATGCCTACGGTGGCGCAGCGCGTGCCGCGCCGTGCGGGCGAGCGGCCGAACGTCGAACCGGACCGGGTTGGCGACGAAGTACGAGAGGGCGACGTCGCTGAGCGCGCGGAGCAGGCGGGCGAACTCCAGGTAGGCCGCGGCGTCCGCCTTGGAGTACCGCTCGATCTCGCGGGCCGTCGCGCGCGGGTCCTCCCAGAACGCGAGCGAGGCGTCGTCGGGGTCGAGGTACACCAGGCCCGGGTCGACGCGGACCCGGCGGAGGCCGTAGCGGTCGAGACCGAGTTCGGTCGCCGGCGGGAAGGAGTCCCAGAAGAAGGGGTCGAACGAGTACGGGTGGGTCAGGTGGTCCGGCGCCGCGGGGATCGCGCGCTGCGACGCGGTGAAGCCGCCGATCTCGGGGTTGGCCTCGACAACGAGTACCCGCCGGCCGGCGTCGGCGATGTAGTTGGCGGCCACCAGGCCGTTGTGGCCGGCCCCGATGACGATGACGTCGACGTTGTCCATGTGTGCACCCTCGCCAGAAATAGACATCGTGTCTATAATAGACACTATGACCATAACGGCAACCGAAGTCGCGGAGTCCCGCGCGGCTCTGGCCGGTCTGCACATCGACGGTCTCGTGATCCGCTTCGGTGGGCACACCGCGGTGAACCGGCTGACCATGCATGCCCCGATCGGTCAGGTCACCGGCCTGATCGGCCCGAACGGCGCGGGCAAGTCGACGACGTTCAACGCCTGCTCGGGCTCGCTGACGCCGGCGGAGGGCGCGATCGTCTTCGACGGCGTGGACCTGACGAAGGCTCCGGAGTCCAAGCGGGCGCACCTGGGCATCGGGCGCACCTTCCAACGGATCGAGCTGTTCGACAGCCTCTCGGTCGCCGAGAACGTCGCGCTCGGACGGGAGGCGCGCCTGGCCGGGGTGTCGCCGGTGACGCAGTTGCTGCCCCGCCGGGGCGAGCGCTCGCTGGTCACGGAGGCGGCGCGGCGGGCGATGGAGCAGTGCGGAATCAGCGACCTCGCCACGGCGCGCGCCGGTCGGCTCTCGACCGGTCAGCGCCGCCTCGTCGAGCTTGCCCGCGCGTTGGCCGGGGACTTCCGGCTGCTCCTCCTGGACGAGCCGTCCTCGGGTCTGGACCACTCCGAGAGTGACGCGTTCACCGAGCTCCTGCGTCAGGTGGTGGCGGAGAACGGGATCGGCATCCTCATCGTCGAGCACGACATGAACGTCATCTCGGGGCTCTGCGACTACGCCTACGTCCTCGACTTCGGTCAGTTGATCTTCGAGGGTGTCCCGGCCGAGGTGCTCAGCAGTGACGTCGTGCGCAAGGCGTACCTGGGCACCGAGGACGGCGGAGTCGGAGGCCATCGATGACCGGTCAG
Organism: Sporichthya brevicatena; assembly: GCF_039525035.1. Lineage (NCBI taxonomy): Bacteria > Bacillati > Actinomycetota > Actinomycetes > Sporichthyales > Sporichthyaceae > Sporichthya > Sporichthya brevicatena. The sequence continues at coordinate 131 of NZ_BAAAHE010000001.1, read as the reverse complement.
CTGGGCGCGCAGAACATTCTCGAGGCGCGGGGTGTCACCTCCGGCTACGGCGAGAAGACCGTCGTCCGGAACATGAGCCTGACGCTGCCGGCCGGCGCGTCGATGGCGATCCTGGGCCCGAACGGCGCGGG